>NZ_JBFUMH010000099.1:0-19720 GCF_054049475.1 Microvirga sp. P5_D2
AATGGTGCATTCGTTGCCAACACCAGCCTCACTCTTTCCTCACAGATATATGGAATGAGCATCGCTCTTTCGCCAAAGGGCACCGATGGCGAACAGTTTCTTGTCGTCGGGGATACAGGAAATCCTCCAAGCCAACCGTTCACGATATCGGTCTTCCGCTTCGAGAACGGAGACGTAGTTGGAGACCCGACGGTTTTGACTCCCTATCTGTCTACCAAACCTGAGTATTYTGGGTTCGTTTCAGAATGGGGTCAGAACGTTACTCACACATACCGGGTTTGGACCGATGACTTCAATCATGATGGCAAGACGGATATCCTGGCTGGAAGCTCGATGTGGAACCAGAGCGATCCACGGTTCCCCAGCGTCCTGGAGATGCTTCAGAACAAGGGTGATTTAGGCTTCGAAGACAAAACCGACAGTCTCAATCCGGACTACTCGCGGGCGACCTTCGAGGTCGATTATTCTCTCCAGCAGGTCGACCTCGATGGATCCGGCATCAACTCGTACTTAATGGCTGGGCAGAGCACAGGAGAATCTGTCAATGGCGAGTGGACCTATCTGAATGACCGTCAGTCGAATTACCTGATGCTCAACGACGGGACTGGGCGGCTCCATGTGGCGTTGCATGACGAGTTCCAACCGTTGGGAAACAGTGTCATTCAGTTTCTCTCGGCGAATACGGCTGTAAAGGCGCAACATCTGTACGTTTGGGACAACTTGGAACGCCAAGGATTGCCGCGTTTCATCGCCTATCAGACGAGCAGTGGCGAGGTAAACTACGTCGCAGAAGTCAATGCAGGCTCTTGGTATGCGCAGGGAACGCCGGATCAGTCGTGGAAGACCACCTATATCTATGTGAACATCCCTCTGCACTACAATGTAACGACAAATTACACGAAAAGCATCGTCATTGAGGATCGAAACTCCAGTCGCTTGATGCGGACGTTCGCAGGTGACGACATCATCAAGGACTTAAATGGCTCTGTCGGGGCTAGCATCGATGGAGGATTAGGTCAGGATACAGCTGTCTACAGCGGTTCTAGGGCTTCATACAGCGTAATGCTTCAGGCCGGGAGCGTCTGGAAAGTTGTTTCCCAAGTTGGATCGAATGTTCCAGCAGTCGCGGACGCTCTGAAGAACATCGAAGTTCTCCAGTTTTCTGATGRCAAATTTTCTCTGTTTGGGGGCGGCGGCGGTAATGACGCCATCAATGGAGGAGCAGGCAATGACATCCTGGGAGGCGGCGCGGGCCACGACACCATTGATGGGGGGGGTGGCATCGACACTGCCGTCTATTCCGGTAGCCGCCATGACTATATCATCAAGGAAGGAAACGGCGTCCTCATCGTTGAGGCGTCAGATGGCACCGACATCCTGCGCAATATCAACAAATTACAATTTGCGGACGAGGCTTTCGACGTTGTGATTCCCGGTATGCTGTTCGCAGGAAGCGATAGTTCCGATGCTGTAGAGGGGACGGAAGCAGACGATACTCTGGATGGAGGGTTCGGCAACGACACTCTTAGCGGTTCATACGGTCAAGACTCGATTTTCGGCAGCGATGGTGACGATTGGCTAGACGGAGGCGATGGAAGTGACACACTAACCGGTGGAAATGGCATAGACGTCGCCTCCTACGCTCAGTCACGCACCGCCGTTCAGGTGAGCTTGAAAGCTGGGGTTGCTGGCATTGGCGGCGATGCCGAAGGTGACGTCTTCTACAGCATCGAAATCTTGCGGGGCTCCAGCTTCAACGATGGGCTCACAGGCAACGATGATAATAATGGCATCTACGGCGATGCTGGATCTGACAATATAGATGGTGGCGACGGCAATGACATTCTGGACGGCGGCTTAGGCAATGACGTCCTTTCAGGCAGCTTGGGTAACGACACGCTGCTAGGTGCAGGAGGGAATGACAAGCTGGATGGCGGCTACGGTGACGATACGGCAGTATTTTCCGGCAACAGTACCGACTATACGGTCTCTGAAACGACGGAAGGTTTGCTCGTTACACACCGATCCACCAAGAGCGTGCAAACGATCACGGAGGTGGAGTTCTACCAGTTCACCGATGGCACATTCAACCGTGCCCAGTTATTGGCACCTCCTGAGCCTCCAGTGGTCACTCCATCCATAACAGTCGAAACGACCGTGAGCATTACTCTCCCTGAAGGGTCACTCAACCTTGTTGCAGGAGGCAGCGGCAACATCACGCTGACCGGCAATGCTCTAAACAACAGCATCACGGGTAATAAGGGCAAGAACGCTATCAACGGCGGAGGTGGCGCCGACAAGTTGAACGGTTCGTTGGGGAACGACAGCCTGACTGGTGGTGCGGGCAAGGATGCCTTCGTGTTCTCCACCAAGCTCGGCACGTCGGCAACGGACCGGAAGGTCAACTTCGACACCATCAAGGACTTTTCGGTGAAGGACGACAGCCTTTGGCTGGACAACGCAATCTTTAAGAAGTTGGGTTCGGGTACGCCCACCAAACCGAAGCCCCTTTCAAGCAAGTTCTTTGCTCTTGATAAGGCCAAGGACAAGGACGACTACATCATCTACAACAAGAAGACGGGTGTGCTGTCCTATGACGTGGACGGCTCGGGCGCGAAGGCTGCTATCGAGTTCGCTCAGGTGAAGAAAGGTCTCGGCCTCACCTACAAGGACTTCTACATCATCTGATACGACCTGGAGAACCGATCAGGAGAGCACGACAGTGTTCTCCTGATCCGCGAAAGGAGCCTCCTGGAGGGTGAGTGCCTTGCAAAAAGGCTCTCCTGTCTGAAGGGGCTTTTTGGCGCTGCTCGTATGAGATGGCTCGATTTGTTTGAACAGCGATTTCGGCTGGCTAAGTAGAGCGTCTGCCGGGATTACGCTGCCGCGAGTTGCGGGAGCGGGTTGAAATAAGCCTGATCGGGTGTCCTCCGGTCAAGGCTCGAATGAGGCCTCCAGCCATTGTAGAAGGTCAGATCCTGACCGATCGAAGTGAGGGCCTCTGCGACAGTATCATAGGCCCTCAGAGGCACTTCCTCGTATTTGATGCTGCGCCACAGCCGCTCGACAAACACGTTATCGCGCCAGGCGCCCTTACCGTCCATGCTGATCGCGATGTCATTCTTGAGCAGCACGCTGGTGAAGTCATGGCTGGTGAATTGGCTGCCCTGATCGGTGTTGAAGATCTTAGGAATGCCGTAGCGGGCCAAGGCTTCCTCCAGCGTCTCAATGCAACCTGCCTGGTGAGTGCAGGTCATGTGAGCGATCAATCATCGCTTTGCGCTCGGTAACAGTCCGACCTTGCCGAGCGCGCCTTCCAAAAAATCGTTGACCAGAGTGAGTTCGCCGATCTTGGCGTGCAGGGTCGTCACATCCACCGGCGGCGCGTCAGTTCCCGCCTTGGGCTCGGGCCCGAACACCCCGGCGGCTCCGTCGAGCAACTGCGATTTCCATTGCGTGATCTGGTTCGAGTGAACATCGAACTGCTGGGCCAGCTCCGTGAGGGTCTTCTCGCCCTTTACGGCAGCCAGCGCTTTCTTGGCCTTGAAGGCCGGAGAGTGGTTCCAGCGTGGTCGCTTGCTCATAGCTTCTCCTGTTCGGCAGCCATTCTGGCTGCGGTCAGGCAGAAACTCCACTTATGCCGCTGTCCAAATTCTCCGAGCCAGCTCTGTACGAGCTCATCCGCACCCTCTGAGCGATGCCGCGGGCATCCTTGCGATCCGTTTCGACTGGTATGGCGGAGAGCGCTGCCTTCACGAGGCCGGCATGCAGGCACCGCGACAGAGGATCAGCTTCCAGGCCAACACGGGCGAGCGGCAGGCCCATGATGGCCTCGAGGTTTCGATCTTGACTAGCAGACGCAGCTAATGGACAACAGGCGGTCGGAAGGGGGAAAAAGCTAATGGTATCAGAGCTTGTTAGGGGCGGTGTTCGAGGTTTCCTCTAGAGGCTCACCCATTTAGATTTTTATTCGAATGGCAGAATGCCAGGCCCGACCTGAAGGCGCTCGTCGGAGATCCGGTAACACACGAAAGGTCAGGTCGAGCCAGTTGTAGATTGTTCTTTCGCCCGCCATCGGATCAGTCATGCCTCAGTTCACTTTAGCGGTTTTTCTTTTCTTCATCTGCTTGGAACGGTCTCAAGCCCAATCGGTCGATTGCTATCCACGAATTGGCGCCTACAGCGGCCAGTATGAGGGCCATTGCCCTGGCTCCGACAGTCTATGGATTGCCGTTGAGAACACGATTGGGGCTTATGGGCGCAACTGCAGTGGCGAAACATGGACCTACACTCGTAAAGATCAGACGCTCCAAAAGCGTCAAACGAAAGAAATCGCTCCAATGAACGATTGTGCTGAACTTAGCCCCGCGCAAATCGCGGGATCAGCCAATAACCTAAATTCCGATGAAATCCGCCAGTTTCATGAGCAGCCGCTGCAACTGCAAGGGTTGTCACTTCGATAACCGCATGGACTGTGGCAGATGCAAGCCAGAGGATGGCACCCGCGACGCCAGGGCCGCCCCTGCGCGGCTCCTCATCTCCGGCAACGGCTCTTATGGTTCGATTTCGCCTGCACGCGTACCGGGTCCGTCGCTGGATCCTCACGGCGGAGAGCAGTCACCATTTCATGCGGGCTCCTCTCACCTCGTCTATCGCGGCGATGACCCACGCAAAGTTGACAAGCAGGCTTTGATACAGGTCGATCAGAAGCACGAGAGGGAGCAAAGAGAGCTCCTCATCCTGCTCAAGTACATGGACCGTGGCTGTAAGGATATTCAGCAAACCAACGGCGACACCCCATTCAGCGACCATCCCGAGGGATAGCCCCGATGCAATCCCACCCACAACGGATCCCACCACAACAAAACTTACAATAGGCAGACAATAGATATCGACTGGATAGATCAGCATCATCACAGGATCGAGCAACCCGCCTTTCCTACGCGCCAGCGGCCGTAGGTCTCTCATATAGAGTGTGAATACCTGCCACGTCCCCCGGATCCAGCGATATCTTTGGCTTATGAGTGTCTCAACGCGATCGGGACATTTGGTATAAGCGCAGGCACGGGGTTCATAGACAATGCGTCCGCCGAGAGCGAGAGCAGATAATGAAAGCTGAAAGTCCTCGGCAAAGGTTTCGTCGGAGAGAGGGCCATACACTTTGCCACCTGATACCGGCTGACCGAGGCGGTTCCCTGGCAGTCGTTCGATCTGCTCCAAAATAGAACGTTTATAGAGCCCGATTGGGCCCGGTACGACCGTCACCACTCCAAGGTGGCTTAAAGCCATCCTCATGCCGCCATTGCTCAGAAGGTATTCCAGTGCCTGAAGACGGGTGAGCAGATTTGCTCGGTTTCGAATAGCAACCTGACCTGATACGCCCACCACTCCTGGCTCTTGAAGGCGAGGCACCATGATTGCCAGTGCATCATGGCTCAGGCGCGAGTCTGCATCCACACACAGGATGAGTGCGCCGCTCGACTGCTTAAAGGCATAATTGAGCGCTGACCATTTGCCGCCATTGTCCTTACGGAACACTCGGACCAAGCAGCGTCCATAGTCTCCTGCTAAAGGGCTCGCCTTCGCGAAGGTGTCGTCGGATGAGCCATCGTCAACAACGATGACCTCATAGCGCGGGTATTCGAGCGCGATAAGGGAGTTGATAGCCGATATGATCGTGTCTGACTCGTTCCACGCGGGAACGAGAATGGACACAAAGGGCGGCGAAGAAAGCGACTCTGGTACTTTGCGCCTAATCCTGTCATGGCTGACAAAGGCGATGCCTTGGGTAATACACCAGCGAAGCATCATAAGGCTGCCAATGACGGCCAGAAGAACGCGACCAATCTCTTCAAACCAGCCGGTCGTCGCCGAACCAGCCCACGTGCCAGACGTTTCAAGAAGGCTCCATGGCAGCGCTACCGTGAGTATGACGCCATAGACCAAGGTGATGCACGCGAGCAAGTTGACCAGCGGTCGTGGAACGTCGCGCCGAACCGACCTGAATTCTCCGTGAGCGACTGCCGGTAACATCGAAGGGAACTGCGTGGTTATTGGTCGTGGTTGATTGGCTTGATAAAGAAGATTACCAGTTTATTGATGGGCAAAACCTATCCGTCCGCCTTTCGCCGCGCTGAGGCAGATCGCTCTTCGGATGCGAAAGGATCCATAGGTTACTTCCTTGTGCGATCCAACCTCTTTCTGAAGATCGCCCGCAGAGGCTCACAAAGTAAAAGGGTTGGGTTTATTGATCGGCAGGGTGCCTTTTGCTGTTCGGCGCGTTTATCCGGTTGATCGTATGAAGCTTGTACGCTCCTAACGCTAACGAACGATAGAAATCATTCCAGAATTGGTACAGGTCGGCAGCAAGAAACAGCAGTTTCTTAACTAAAGCACTAATTTTCCCAACGGACTACCCCATTTTGGAGTATTACATTAAACCGGAAGCAACTCGACCGGGGCGCTTGGATCCCCGAGCGCGAGCCTCTGTCGGCCGCGTTCTCTGGTTCGGCGGCACCAATCGGAAGGGATGAATCGCTGATGCTGGCTCTTGAAGGGGGAGATTTCCTTCGTGTAGCCATTTTCGGTGGCATTCTGGGCTTTGCGGTCTTCTTTGCCTCGTACAGTCTCCTGGTGTGGCGGAAGCGGAACAGCCGGAGTCCTCATCCGCCACGCCCTGCACAAAAACTCTGCTTTGCACTCGTGATCCTGGGTGCTGGCAGCGTCATGCTCACGTGGGCGTTTAGAGAAGCTGAACGACGGGAGGGCATTGCAGGCGGCAATAACCTTTTCGTTGTCTACGGTCGTCGTGACAACACAACGCTGCGCTTGATCGCGAACGATATGGTCAAGGCGAACGACATCGTGGCCGAGTTCGTTCCGGCAGCCCGCCAAAGCCAAATAGACGTTCTCGCCTTTCAGGCGGCTCAAGCCCAGGCGAGAAAGGAAGCTGTCGGCGCAAAGCCCCTGCCGATTGATCAGACACTCCTACAGCGGGAAGGGCTCATTCACGCTCGCTTGGGAGAGGAAGAACGTATTCTGCTTGACCTGCAGAAAGCGCAACGAGACATCGACAAGCAGCGTGCTGACCTGCTCACCGACTGGATCCGCGAGCGAGGGATGATTGAGGCTGAGATCGCTTCGGCCGAGACAGTTCTGGCTGCAGCTGAGCGCCAGTTCAAAATCGCTCAAACTGCGGCCGAGCAGGCTTCCGATTATCTCAAGAGGCAGCTCATCACGCTGCCAGCGTTCAACCAGCGACAATCGGCTTTCGTCGATGCCGAACTGCAGGTCAATCGGCAGCAGGTAAGTCTGGCCTCTCTGAAAACACGCCTGAAGACCATGGAGGACCGCTATAAAAGCTCTGACACAGGTTTGGAGAGGCAGCACGCTGAGATCGCGCAAAGAACGCATGTGGTCGCGCCGTCGATCCGTGCTTACCGCGAGCAGTTGGCTGACATCACAAGCCAGCTCACGGCAGACCGCACGCGTGCCCTGGTTGCGGCGGGGCGGGAGGTGGAGGCTGCCGGGCTGGAGACCGACATCGTCGCGGCAGAAGCCAACCGATCGATTGAGGAAATGCGCGTTCGTGCTCCATTCGAGGGCCATGTCGTCTTTCGCCATCCGGCTCCTGAATTGGCCGCGATTGGGGCTCCAGTCTTGGCGCTGTCAGCTGGGCCCGGCTTTGTGGCACGGATCGCCTTGCCGCAGGCTGAAATCGATGATCTGGCTGCCGATCAGGGCTCAGTCTCGCTCACTGTCCGTGACGCGATCCTGCCTAACGTGATCACCGCACACTTCGTCCGGGCCGAGCCGCTACCGGATCAAAAGGGGCGAGGCATCGCCCTCTTCGACTGTACGTTACCTGCAGATGTCGTCAGTAGCCTGGGTACAACATCGGAGCCGATCAAGGTTGAATTGCTCTGGCGGCCAAATCTCCTTCAAACAGCAGGATTTCAGCTCGGGCTCACTGCAGCCGGCTTCGGCATTCTTGGCCTTGCTCTGAGCAGAAGCAAGAACGCTGGCGCTGGGCCAGTGCGGTCCGTAGACATCTCTCCGCTCGATGAAACACCGTCTCACGACAGCGCAACTGGACCCGACCTATCTATTTTGGCCGCGCAGTTCCATCAGGAACTTCGGCTTGGGCAACTTGAAGAGACCCGAATTGGTGAACTGGAGCAGGCTATTGCACTTTACGGCGACCCTGCGCTCTTTGCTCTCGCCCGCGAACTCCGGTTCGACCGGTCTCTTGAAGCTGCCGTCGGGCGTTGGGCAGAGGGTAAGGATAGTTCGCTCGTAGAACGCCTGGTGGCTATCGTCGAGCAATTGTTCACGAGCCCGATCACCGTTGAGCGGGAGCAAAAAGACCCTGAAAGCGATGAGCCTTTGGCGAGCCAATCGGCCGGTCACTCTCGCGTCGTTTCCCATGGCGCTTTGGATCCGGTCACAGGTCTGCTCAATCGCAACGTGTTCCTGAGCATCGCCGACTCTGAAGTGCAACGATCGGCGAAGCTCGAAAATCCGCTCGCGCTGCTTATGATTAAGGTGCTGCAAGCGCCCGACGCTCCGAATGAGCGAGGCGTCCGAACAGCCGAATTGTTGGCCCTGGCCGAGCTATGCCGAGGCTTGCGGGACCGAGACATTGCATCGCGTTGGTCAGACGACCGACTCACGGTTCTGCTTCGCAACACGGATTGGACCGGCGCTCAGGTCGTCGCCCGACGCTTGCACATTGCGGCGGAGCAAATTCGTCCGCCGCACTTGTCTCGCCCAGGCTTGGCGGTCCAGATTGGCGTGGCTCAGATACTTCCCGGTGAAACCAGTATTTATCCGGCACTGACCAGAGCAGAGCATGCGACCAATAAGATAGAAATGGCAGCCGATCGTGCTGCCGTTTAAAGGGGATTGGCGTATCGCTGGCAAATCCGGGACAGTCGGATTAGTTCGGGCACCTCTCGTGGTAGCGCAGAGGCAAAAGGAGGCCGAGGCGGAACTTGAAAGCTCAAGAGCCCTGAACGCAGCCAAGAAACCGGGTTCCACCGATGCCCGGAAGACTGCAGAGCTGAAACGATCCCTCTAGAACCAACAATGATCCATCTCCACTTTCCCTGCGCGCGATGCGGTTTCAAGGATGCCGTTGTCCCCTTGAAGGCCGATAATGGTTCAACCGTCACATGTGGCGGTTGCGGGCATCGGCATGGAAACCTTCAGGAGGTTCGTCAGCGCATGCTCACCATGGCGCGCGAGGAGGCCGCGAGCAAAGCAAAGCAGATCTTTCGGAACAGGCCGACCTCACAAAACAGTTCACGCCGGTCGCCTTTGGCCGAACCTGAGGAGTGAGCCGCTCCTTTAAGAGTACCGGCCAATGACACGAATTTGTTGCAGAAGCCGTGCTTCACGAGCCCTCGCAAGGGGTTAATCATGTTTGACAATGCAAAACTTGAACTGCCCTGCCCGACCTGCAGCCATCAGACTGAGAAGTCGATCGCTCGGATTAAAATGCACGACMGGCTCGCTTGCGAGGAGTGCGGCAGCCTTCATAACCTCGTCCGTGACGAGCTGATCGAGGGCATCGCCGGACTAGAGCAGTGGCGGTTCTGACGGAGTCGGAGGCTATGCCTAGCTCAAGGGCTCCCAAGACCCGAGCGGGCTCGACTTGGACAGTTGCACTACGGTGGAGACAGCCTCGCAGCCCTCACCAGCGAAGCCGGTGAGACGCTCGTTTCTCCTCTGAACGGTGAATCCATCACCAGGATCAAAGCAATAACCAACCCGATTGCCCCCATGTGGAAGGTGAGCAGCGTCATTCCGAAGGCGTCCAGTTTATGGCGTCCGTTCATGATCATTGCGCCGACGATGAAGACGGCCATCACCCACCAGAACACCGGAGGCACACTCTTTGTGGCGAACTCGAGTCGGCTCTGGCGCAGATCTTCCAGCTTATCCAGGTAAGCTCGTAAGGCGTTGGCGGCTGCGGGATTGTCCGCTGCCACCTTGTTGACCTGCGCGACAAGCGACGCTAAGGCACGATCTGTTTCCTCTGCAAGCGAGGGATTATGCCGGGCGAGCATCTCCCACTCTGCGGAGACCGCCGACCTGACATAGTCCTTAACGCGCTCACCCGCGATTGACGCATCCTCGGTCCCCAAAGTCTGGAGGTCTCGAACAAGCCGTGCGATGACCGAAGCTTCCCGAAGCTCCGTATCATCAGCCTTCCCGAGATTGGAGCGGACTTCCGTCAGCACCAGAGCAAGAACGAAAACGGAGAACGCCAGAAGGCTTCCATGGACCACGTCGGCCAGTTTGCTGTGGCTCTCGAACGCCTCGTCGTGGGGTGAAAAGAGAAGCCGCCGCGAGATCAGGGCGAGAACAAGGGCGAGAACGGCGGTGCTGACCACTCCCCCGGCGAGAATGACCGCATCGCTGCTATTAGCGATCAACTTGTAGAGCCACTCCATGATCTCCGCCGCCTCCACAATCAGTAGGGGATGGTGCCCTCATCGCGCCTCGGTAACTTCACCCGAATGAGTGGCACCTCATGCTCGCCGCCGAGGAAGACTAGCTCAAGAGCCCGGCCATTCGTGCCAGCTATGTTGATGGTGTCCGACGGGCGGATCGAGCCGTCGTCACGGTACTCGCTTCTCACTAACTGTAGCGGCGTGTGCTGGAAGCGGGTCTTCATACCGCGACTATGCCAGCCCACCACACTCCGTTCAACGGTATAACTGACGGGGTGCGAGATCTGTGACGGCTTCGAGCCGCAGGAGTAGTGCCGCAGCGACTTCAACGCCGCTGGTTATGAATTCGTGTGAACGTCCGATGCTCCAGGGCAATCGATGGATGATCCCCGCTTGAGTCTCGCTCTTCGCGACACTGACCTGCTGTAGGCCTTCAGGCATCCATTATATAGCCACGGTTGGTTGGCGTAATCGCCCCGCGCTCGTGCCCCCACAGGAGCGCGGGACGCCCCAGCTGAGGTTCCTTGAACCCAATTCCTCAGCCGGGGCGTTTTCAATTCGAGAGGTTGACGACCCCGCTGACAGACCTCGTTCATCGGTCGCGGATCGTCCCCTGACCGGATGCGCCCGGCCTGAGGATTGAAGGCTGACTCAGTCGGGCCGCTTATTCCCGGCCTTAGGTAGCAAGAACCACCAGATCTGATCCGGTTTGTCCGGTAGCTTCCCGCTCCACTTTTCTTGATGTGGGAGCGACGTGAGAGTTGACGAGGAACTGAAGCGGAAGCGCGCTGAGCTGCACCTTGAGGCCTGGGTGGACTGTACCTGCGGTTGCCGAACGGCATGACGTGGTAGCCAGCGACCCCGCCTTGCCGCTGTTCGTGACGCACGTCTCGGCGCCCTCCATGCATGGATAGGTGTCGGGGACCGGAACTCCCTGACACCTATCCGCCTCGATCGACTGACTTTTACTGTCACTTGCTGCTGGCGATGATTCTCTCCAGCTTCTCGTGCATATCCTTTCCTGCCTGGGCAGCGGCACCTGCAACTTCCGCTATGTCCAGCCTCTTGTGCTTGCCCTGTCTCAATACCAACTCGCCATTGACGATGACAGTGTCCACGTTGCGCGGGCTTCCCGAGTATACGAGGGAATAATACGGGTCGATGACGGGAGCGATATTGATGTCGTTCTTTCGGATCAAAATGATGTCCGCCTGCTTCCCGGGAGTGAGCGACCCGATCTCGGCGTCAAGCCCTAGGGCTCTTGCACCTCCCATCGTGGCGATTTCAACGATCCTCTTCGGCTCCAGTGTCCGATCCACATCGGATCGCTGTTTATGGGACCATTGCAGCGCCCGCATCACCGTGAAGAAGTCTGCGGTGGCCATGGCGCTCGAGGCATCGACGGAAAGACTGAGGCTAGCTCCCAGCTTTTCCAGTTCCGCGAACTGGATGTATCCGTTGCGCACGGTCGAATAGGGAATCTCGATAGCAGGAGACATCGAGAACTGAACATTCTTCCCAACCATGGCTTCGCGCTCTTCGGCGGTGAAACCCTGGGTGTGGATCATCAGGATGTCCGGACCGAGCAGTCCGTTCCTGTTCATCATCCCGACGAGGCCGTGGGCGGTGTTCCCGTAATGGAATGAGATCGGCAAACCGAGATTTCGGACGAACCGCACATCGTCAATGAAGTCCTTGTCATCGCCGCCGCTCTTCAGGACCTCCAGAGCTGGCGTATCGAGGTTGACGCCAATCTTCACGAGCGGGTTCGCCGATCCCCACCGCTTGTTCACCTCTTCGAGCCCGGCCCGATTGAGCCTCTGCTCTCGCCCGGGAGGGCCATACGAGAACCGCGTGCGGACCCCGACATCGAGCGACGCACGGATCTCGGCCTCGGCATGGGCAACGGACCGGGTGTTGTGCGAAAAGTTGTTGACGCAGGTCGTTCCCGAAAGAAGGGCCTCCATCAGGCCGAACCTGACGGAGTTGAACGCATCGTCGGGGGTGCAGAGCGGGGCGGCTCTGTTTGTTGTCGGGAAATAACCCCTGATCCGATCATCACCGCGGACCGAGCCACGCAAGAACGCGTTCCAGAGGTGCGAATGCCCATCGATGAAACCCGGCATCACGATCATGTCGCCGGCCTCGACGACTTCCGCTCCGGGTGCCTCCAGGCGTTCTCCGACCTGGACGATCCGGCCGTTCCTGATATGAACGTCGCCCGCGGTGAGGTCTCCGATACTTTTGTCCATCGAGAGGACATGCCCCCCGCGAATGATCAACTCTCCCCCTGTCGCAGTTACGGAAGGCCCAGCGCTCTGTGCGTCTGCGGTCCCGGGGCTGAGGGTCATGGCTCCTGCACTGGCCGCGGCAAAGGCTGCGGTGCTGCGAAGAAAGCCACGGCGGTGCATCCCCTTGTGGGCGGGACTGGAGTCTTCCGTCGGGCGGCCTGTATCGCTCATAAGTTGAATCCCCTCGGCTTGTTTATGCTTCGCCTGTCGGAAGCGCAAATACTTTAAGCTTAAAGCTTCCGGCGTCAATCGACGCGGGCGCACTCCTAAGGGCGACCGACTCAACCACCGGATCGTTCGGACGATCGATTGACCCATGCCGCTCCACATGGCTCTAGGGCGGGAACGGCCGATCTGAACGAATGGGAGCCGCACATACAGATGCCGAGGATTGCGACGCTGCTGCGGATCTTCACAGGCGCGCGGTTTTACAATGGACCAATCGAGATGGAGGCTGGAGGTGAAAGATTCACCCTACCAGCCACTTACTGGCGTTTGGTGGTCATCGCTACCGAAAGCCGCTTATTCCCCAGCGATGGGCTGCCTATCTGACCAGTCCTGAGATCCGCATGGTGCAGAAAAGCCTCAGTGCGGGTTGGAGTCGTTCGGCTGATTGGATGGGGCTTGATCAACTGATTGGCGTCTGCGTGTATACCGCCGCCTCTTGAGCGATTGCGTCCCCGATGCTGTCTTTGTGTGTGTCCGTGGCAATACCCGTCATCACTGCCAGTTTAGCGGTGGCCTTTATCTATTGCGTCGACAGGACCGCGCCACGGGCTCGAAGGATCAGTCGGAAGCAGTAGCTCGGCGCGTCTACGAATTCTTTACTGCGTCAGGTCAGGATCGCTGAACCGGGCGCGTTGTGTATCAGCCCGTAGAGAATGCGATGTTTACCCGGCATCGCATAACGCCCTGGCTGAGAGCCCGCCCCGGTTTATCGGCTAGGGTGTTTTCATTTTCGGGCTACTTCACAAGCTAAGGGCGTATCGCCGGATTGGAACATGCTGAGGTCGGCAGATCCGCTTAGCTTTAGGTCGTGGCCGACTTTGCCCCTACGGTGGCCACGGCGCCCTGGCTGAGCGTGTGCTGGTAAAACTCGGCTGGGGCGTTCTCATTTTAACCAACAATTAACAGTCTCGTTGACGGACAGTCAGTGCCGGAGGATGCTTTCCCTTGAGGAGACACTTCTTCCGCCCTGACTGAGAGCCCCGCCCGGTTTCTTGGTTGGGGCGTTTTCTTATCTGCCCAAAGAAAAACCCCGCCAGAAGACGGGGCTGCGCACGAGACGCCAAAGTCAGCACCGGAAGCGGGGGCTACATCGGTGCAGGACTTCATTTGATGTCCTTGCCGCCTTTATATGGCTAAGCTTTGATTCTGCACTTAGGCCAAATGGCCTATCCTCTCCCGCCCGATCCTTTTCCAGAGCCGATAATGGGAGAAACATAAGGAGAGTCTGATGGAAAAAGCCGCGCCGAAAAGCGGCTGGGATTTCTTACGATGTCACGACAGACTGACATCACTGTGCGCCTTGTGTATCAGCCCGTAGAGATGCGGTGTTCGACCGGCATCGCAGAGCGCCCTGGCTCAGAGCTCTACCCTCTTGGCTGGGGCGTTTGACTTTTAGGCTGGCACTTGGCATCGAGTGAGAGCCATTAGCCCCCAAGCATTGGCGAACGCCTCGGCTGAGTACTCTCCAGGTCCTCGGCCGGGGCGCTTTCATTTATGAGCTAATCCGTAAGCCGAGTGCGTATGTCTGTCTGAGACGTTGTGAGACAGCCGAGACAGAGTACCCTTCGTCTCGTGGCTTGCACTCCCATGGTAGCCACATGCGCCTTGGTCGAGCCAGCCAGATCCCGCTCGGTCAGGGCGCTCCCATTTTAAGCATCGAGCAACAGTCTCATTGACGGTCAATCGGCACTCGGCAATACGCGCGCCGTGCGGAGCTGGTGACAGCTTGCACGTGCGCTGGCTGATGTTTGGAAGAGGCATCGGCCGGGGCGTATTCGTTCGCAGACCGACGATGCGCCATTCAGCCTAAGGCATTTGCCGGACTTTCTCTTCCGAGCAGGATCGTATTGACTGTCCGCGTTGAGAGCACGCGACATTACTGAAGCGATTGACAGAGTGAATTCATTATTGTTTGGGGCAAGCCCGACTTCTTGAGCTAAGGGATCATGGCTCATCCATACCAACAGGCCATGATCCCGAGGCTGCTTTCAACCCACTCAACGCATACAAATTCTTTACTGTGTCAGGTTCAGGATCGCTTGACCGGGCGCGTTGCGGATCAGCCCGTAGAGTTGCGGAGGTCGTTCCTTTCCTCCGCTTGCGCCCTGGCCGAGGCCCGAAGCTCCTCGGCTGGGGCGTTTTCCTTTCCAACACTTGTCATGTTTCGCGTCGAGCAGACGCGACGTGCCGCAGGGGCAATCATGGCATGGCGCCCTGCCTGAGTTTTCCGCAAGAGCCTCAGCTGGGCGTATTCAATCCAAGCAAAGAAAAACCCAACATAGATGGTGGGGCCGCGGGACGCGGTAAGGTAGCGCTCAGGGGGCCCAGAGCGCTCCTGCACACTATGCATACGTCTAAGGTTGTCATACTGCCCAAAGGGGGAGGTCGAGGCCTTTCTGGGTTACAGCGGATGCGACTGTCGGGTTGGCGGTAAGACTTGGCAGACTTCCGAGCCTCCTTGCGCGTCTCCCTAGCAGCCTGCTGGAGCTTCCACACTGCGTCTTGCTGGCGCTTATATGCCTTTGTTGCTTGATCAGAGGCGAAGTGTGCCTTCAGACATTCCCAATGGAAGCATTGGCCATCACCACTGCCAGTCTCGGAGAAGCGACATGGGAGACGTCTCTCACGGTCATCAAGATCGCGATTTCACCGCCCGCGCATAAGTCTCATTAGTGGCGGATACGCGCAACTCTCCGCGGGACGCGACCAGTTGAGCACCTCCCGAAAGGTGGCAAAGTGATCAACCTGTGCGACTCGTGATAGGGCTTCTGGCAGATTCTGTGTTGCAATGGGATGCTTGTGCCGGTGCATCTATTCGCATCCATAGATCCTACTCCCGCCTGGAAGACTTGATCGGGCCGCATTGCAATCATCAAGGTTGCAGCGGAGTCCCAATGGCGGTGCAAGCGCAGCAGGTTGGCAGATGAACTACTGTGGCAACGCGTACGGAGCCAAGCACACTTAGCTCCGCAGCTTCCATCTAGATAATGAAGAAGTCTTTTTCGGTGACCTTGAGGCTCTTCTTGAGGACGGCGAACTCGACGGCAATACCCTTGCCAGAGGCATCGACATCATAGGACAGAACGCCCGTCCTGCTGTTGTAGATCAGGTAGTCGTTTGTGTCCTTGGCTTTGTCGCCGATGGTGAAGAATGCCTTGGCCAACTGCTTGGGCTTGGCAGGCGTGCCCGTGCCTAGCTTCTTGAAGATAGCATTATCGAGTTGGATCGAATCGTCGGTCACATTGAAGTCAGTGATCTGGTCGAAGTTGACCATGCGGTCCGTTCTGGAGGTGCCGAGCTTGGTATTGAACACGAACGTGTCCTTGCCAGCCCCCCCGGTCAGGACGTCATTGCCCAACCCGCCGGACAGCTTATCGCGGCCAGTGCCGCCAACGATGTGGTCGCGTCCCGCAGTGCCGGGACTGGTCTCGTTCAGGACGTCGGCGACGGAAACCCAAAGACTCTGCACCAGGCTGGCGCCGCCGCCGTCGGTGACACGCACTATGACCTGATGGCTCTTGGCCTGCTCGTGGTCGAGCAGGGTGCCATTGGCCACCACAAGCTGATCGTGTTCAATGCGGAAGCGACCGCCCGCATCATCCATCAGGCTGAAGGTAAAGGTCTCGCGCGCATCCGCGTCAGTAGCGAGGAGGGTTCCAACGGCAGTCCCCATGCTGCTGTTCTCAGCAACCATCCCGTGGCGAAGGAATATGCCTAAGGGCGCCTCATTGATATCCGCAAGGAAGATCGTGAAGGCCCGATCGAGAGTCGCTCCGGACTGGTCGGCTACGCGAACGAGTACTTGATGACTTGAAGCCTGCTCATAATCCAGCAGCGATCCATTCGCGACAAGCATCCGGTCGCCCTGGAGCGAAAAGCGCCCTCCTGCATCGTCGAGAAGAGTATAGCTGAGCGTATCGCCCAGTTCCGGATCGAGGCCTAGGAGGCTGCCAACCACCGTTCCACTGCTGCTGTTTTCGTGCACCGTCGAAGTCAACAGGTGGAGCCCGCTGGGTGGATCGTTCACGGGGGTGACCGTGAGGTTAAAAGTATCCGCCACCGAAAACTCGCCATCCGTCGCGGTAATCTTGAGACCTAATAGACCATTGAAGTTCAGAGGCGGTATTCCAGACAGCGTCTGGGTGGTGGGGTCAAAGGTGAGCCAAGCGGGCAGGGCTGAACCGTCAGCCAGGGTTGCCGTAAAAGTCAGATCGCTGTCGATGTCCGTGAAGGTATCGGCAGGGACCTGGAACGACCAGTGGCCATCCTCTGCCACAAGCTGGTCGCGGACCGTACTTGCGACAACCGGAGCATCATTCACAGGGGTCACAGTCAGCGTGAACAACTGGGATGCGGTGAGCGTTCCGTCACCGGCTGTGACCTTGAGATCGAGCGTTCCATTGAAGTGTGGTGGAGTGCCCCAGAACGACTGCGTTGCAGGATGGAAGTGCAGCCACAGGGGCAGAGCCGTGCCATCAGTCAATGTGGCCGAATAAACAAGACTGCTGTCGATGTCGACGAAAGTTCCTGAAGGGAGTTGGAACGACCAAAAGGCGTCTTCAGCCACACTTTGAGCGGCAATGCTGAGAACCGCTGTTGGCGCATCATTGACGGGTTTGATTGTGACACTCACCGCCTGCTCGGACAGGCCCCCGTGGCCGTCGGATACCAAGATCGTGAAGCTGTCTGGGCCGCTGGCGTTTTGGTTGGGTGTGTAGGTGAAGGTGTCATCGGCAAAGGAAACCGTTCCCTTCCGAGGCGCCGTTCCGCTCTTAACTGCGTAGCTCAGCCTGTCCCCATCCGGGTCGAAGTCTCCAGTAGCGACGAACGACAACGCCACATCCTCAACCGTCGTTAGGGTTAGCGTGCTGACCACGGGCGCATCGTTAACGGGAGTGACTGTAACGACAACCTGCCCCTCATCCGACAGAATGCCATCCGTGACTGTATAGGTAATGATTACATCGCCAACAAAGTCCTTTGCTCCTGTGAAGAGAACACGGCTGCCACCATAATAATCGTATTGGACTATTCCGATAAACCCCTGACCCTGATCTAGCTTGACGTCACTGATATACTTCTTTGGGCCATCCCCATCCACGTCGTTGGCAAGCACGTCGATTTCGATTTGGCCTTCTTCGGCAGCGGTCGCTTCGTCGTCCGTTGCGACCGGGGCGTCGTTCACTGCGTTGACTTTGATCCCAAAATGGACGGGAGCGCTTTCGGCTCCCGACGAGTCCACAATTTTGTACTCGAAGCCGACAGATCCGCTGAATTCTCTGGACGGGGTATACGTAAAGGTCCCGTTCGGGTTCAGGGCGAGCCCTGCTAGCGGCGTGACTAGCTCATACGTGAGGGCATCTCCGTCGGGATCGGACCCCACCGGCAAGCTGCCGGTGAGGATGGTGTCCTCCTCGCCGAGGACAAAATTGCCGTCTGCTGCTGGTATCGGCGCATCGCCAACCGGCGTGACAATGACGGAAACCACCTGTTCCGAGATCTCAACCCCGTCAGAGACGAGGATCGTAAAGCTGTCCTGACCATGAGCATTCGCAGCCGGTGTATAGCGAAAGGTGCCGTCGGTCTGGTTGATTGTCACCGAGCCGGATTGAGGGCCTGCCCCGGTTTTGAGTGAGTAGGCTAGGCGGTCTCCGTCCGGATCAGTCGCTCCGATGGCGATTGCGGCGGATGCTGTATCTTCCGATGTCGTGACTGTATTGGTGTAAGCCACAGTTGGCTTGTCGTTGACCGAGGTAACCGTCAGCGTGAAGCGCGCAGCCCCGAACCACCAGTCGTTGGCAATGACGGCAATATCCAGCGAGTCGTTGAAGTTCAGGGGCGGTGTTCCCGAAAAGGATCTTGTGCCTGGATCAAAGGTGAGCCAGCTCGGCAGCGGGTCACCATGAGCGAGTGCCGCTGCCATGAACACCACATCATCGTCAGCGTCCGTGAAGCAATTTGCCGGGATCTGATAGCTCCAGGCTGTATCTTCACGCACACTTTGGTCAGGGATGGCCTCAACCGCGACCGGCCCATCGTCCACGGCTGCGATGTCGACTGTGATAGTCTCTGTTGTAATTGCCAGGCCGTCGGTCACGAACAGCGTGAAGGTTTCCGAGATGTCTGCCTTGAGTGTTTCGATGGCTCGCCCGTCAGGCTGAAAGACATAGCTGCCGGTGGTGGTGTTTAAATACAGGGTGCCATAGTTGCCGACGGCAGCCTGATCGTAGCCAGCCAAGCTGCTCGAAGCTGCTCCCGACTCGATTCCGTAGATCTTTGGGTCAAGTGGATCTAGATCGGAGCTCGACAGCTGGCCATTGGTGGGATGGAATTGATCAGTCCAAACCGTGTCCGTGTAGACTATGCTTGTCACTGACGCACTTAACTCAGGAGCCGTATTCTGGACCGTGATGGCAACTTGGCCGGTGTCCGTTCCGATCCCATCACTGATCGAGATAGTGAGAGTATCATTAGTTACAGCATTGCCGCCACTGTTGTAGGCAAGGCTGCTGAGTGCTGCATTGATATGATCCGCGGTACCCTCCAGAACGAGCTGCCGCGATCTATTCTCTCCGCCGATTAAAAGCCCCAGGTGCTCTCCGGCCAGTGTCAAGGATCCGGATGCAACGGCCAGACTGACGGTAAGGAGCTCAGTGTCGGAGTCAGAAACCCTGAGGGCTCCTTTAAAGACGAAGTCGGCGCCTCGGCGGGCTGCAATCGCTTCGGGAAAAGTATTTTCCGGCA
>NZ_JBFUMH010000100.1:0-19626 GCF_054049475.1 Microvirga sp. P5_D2
GGAGAACCGCTCCATGGCGGCATCCTTGTCCTTGCCGGCCATCTTGCCGTGAACGAGGCCTACCTGATTGCCGAAGAAGCCCTGGAGCATCTCGAACCTCTCCTCGGCGGCGGCGAGATCGATGGATTCGGATTCGCCGACGAGCGGGCAGACCCAGTAGACTTGGTCACCATTGGCGATGGCTCGTCCGATGCCGCCGATCACCTCGTCGAGACGGTCGATGGAAATGAGCTTGGTCGCGATGGGTTTCCGGCCCGCAGGCTTCTCGTCCAGAACCGAGACGTCCATGTCGCCGAAATAGGTGAGTGCCAGGGTGCGGGGGATCGGGGTCGCCGTCATGACGAGGATGTCCACGGCCTCACCCTTGGAGCCGAGCGCGAGGCGCTGGTGGACGCCGAAGCGATGCTGCTCATCGACCACGGCGACGCCGAGATCTTGAAACACCACGCCTTCCTGAAACAGCGCATGGGTGCCGACCGCGATCTGGATGCTGCCGTTGGCGAGCCCCTCCAGAATGGTCCGGCGCGCAACGCCTTTTTCGCGTCCCGTAAGGAGCGCGATGGTGAGCCCCGCCTCTTCGGCCATAGGCGCGAGGCGCTCGTAATGCTGGCGAGCGAGAATCTCGGTCGGCGCCATCATGGCGGCCTGACGGCCCGCCTCGATGGCGCTTGCCATGGTGAGCAGGCCGACCACGGTCTTGCCCGAGCCCACATCGCCCTGGAGAAGGCGCAGCATCTTCTTGTCGGAGACGAGATCGTGGCGGATGTCTTCCATCGCCTTGGCCTGCGCGTTCGTGAGGCCGAAGGGTAGGGCATCTTTGAGCTTTTCGACGAGATGCCCGTCGCCCGCATTTATCCGTCCCGGCAGCCGCCGCATCCGGCTTCTCACCAGGGCGAGGGCGAGTTGCGAGGCCAAAAGCTCGTCATAGGCCAAGCGCCGGCGTGGGGTGGATTTGGCCAAGGCTTCTTCGGAGAGCTGGGAAGCGTTGTCGGGCCGGTGGAGCGCGAAAAGGGCCGTGCGGAAATCGGGCAGGGCATTGCGGTCGAGCCAGGCGGCATCCTGCCATTCGGGCAATTGCGGCACCTTCTCGATAGCCGCTCCCATATACTTGCCCACCATACGCGATGAGAGACCCTCGGTCAGGCCATAGACAGCCTCGACGGCGGGAAGGTTCTCGATGCCCTTGTCATCCAGAATCCGGTCCGGATGGACCATCTGGCGGCGGCCTTCCCACAGCTCGATCTTGCCTGACACATAACGCTGCTCGCCGACCGGCAGGAGCTTTTCCAGGCGGGCCTTGTGGCCGTTGAAGAAGATCAGCGTCACGTCTCCGGTCTCGTCCTCGACCAGGATCCGGTACGGCCCTCGGCGGCCTGGGAGGGGCGCTCGGTGGGCTGCCACGGTGACGGAAAGCGTGACCGGCTCACCCACGGGGGCGTCGGCGATAGCCCCCTTCATTTCGCGGGAAATACCGCTGCTCGGCAGGTGGAACAGCAGATCCATGACGCGCGCAGGCTTGCCTGGCTCGCCGAGCAGGCGGTCCAGGAGCGGCGCGATCTTCGGCCCGACGCCGGGAAGGGTGGCGGCTGGGGCGAAAAGGGGGTCGAGAATCGAAGGGCGCAAGGACATCAAACGGGTAGTAAGTCGGAGGGAGATGTTTATATAGCGGCCAAGACGCCCGGAGGCGACGTTATCTTTCACCCGATCGGAGCATTTTCATGAGCGGAACGACACGCAGCAGCGCCGACCTCGACGTGCGCCGCAAGCAGATCCTCTACCGGTCCTGGCACCGGGGTATGCGGGAGATGGACCTGATCATGGGGCAGTTCGCGGATGCCGAGATCGGAAACCTCTCCGAAGAGGACGTGGCCGAGTTCGAGCGGCTAATCGAGGTTACGGACCGGGATCTCCTGGGCTGGATCACTGGCGAGCTGGAGACACCGTCCAATTACGACACGCCCTTGTTCCGCCGCCTGAAAAGCTTCCACACCCATACCTCGCCGATTCATAGCTGAGCCGTTCGGCGTGCCTCAGCCGACTGAACCGGGCCGAAAAGTCCGTGTTCTCTTTCCATTGATTTGATTAAGCCACCATGAAGTCTGCACTTGCCCGCGCTCTCGATGCCCTGAAAAAAGGCCAAGGCCTGACGCTTGCCAGCGTACCGGACGGGTTCGACGCGCTCGCCGTGGCCGATCTGGCGCGTGGCCTGTCGGGACACGTGGAAGGCCCTGCCGTGCTGGTGCATGTGTCCCGCGACGGGCAGCGGCAGCAGAACTTCGCCAACAGCCTCGCCTTCATCGCCCCGGAAGTGGAGATCCTGACCTTCCCGGCGTGGGACTGCCAGCCCTACGACCGCGTGTCGCCCAATACCGCGATCACGGCGCAGCGCATGACGACGCTGGCGCGGCTGGCACGCTCCAAGACCTCCGAGGAGAAGCCGCGCATTCTCTCGACCACCGTGAACGCCCTCGTCCAGCGCGTTCCGCCAAGGGCCCGCATCGCGGCGGAGACATTCTCCGCAGCACCCGGCAACGTGGTCGATACGAATCTGCTCATCGGCTGGCTGGAATCCAACGGCTTCCTGCGCACGGGCACGGTGCGCGATACGGGCGAATACGCTGTTCGCGGCGGCATCATCGATCTGTATCCGGCGGGCCTGCCCAACCCGGTGCGCCTCGACTTCTTCGGTGATGCGCTTGAATCGATCCGTTCCTTCGATCCCGAGACGCAGCGCACCGTCGGTACTCTCCGCTCCCTCGACCTCGTTCCCATGAGCGAGGTGCAGCTCACCACCGAGAGCATCAAGCGCTTCCGCCAGGCCTATGTGGCCACGTTCGGTGCACCGACGCGCGACGACCGGCTTTATGAGGCGATCAGCGAGGGGCGGCGCTACCCAGGCCTCGAACACTGGCTGCCGCTGTTCCACGACCGCCTCGACACGCTCCTCGATTATCTCCCGGACGTTCCTGTCGTTTTCGATGCGTTGGCCGACGATGCGGCGGGCGAGCGCCTGTCGCAGGTGAAGGATTATTACGACGCCCGTCGCGAGGCCATGGGACAGAGCCAGCCCGGCGTTGCGCCTTACCGCCCCCTGCCGCCGGATATGCTCTATTTCAAGCCCGATGAATGGGCCGAGCGCACGTCCAAGCTGCCGCTTGCCCGTCTAACCCCATTCGCCGCGCCGGAATCGAACGCGCCACGCATCGTCGTGGATTGCGGTGCGCGCCAGGGCCGCAATTTCATCGCCGAGCGCGCGGATGAAAACGCGAATGTGTTCGAGGCCGTGATCCGCCACATCCGCGAGCAGCAATCCGCCGGTCGCCGCGTGATCCTTGGTGCGTGGACGGAAGGCTCGCGCGAGCGGCTTTGCCACGTGCTTCAGGATCACGATCTGAGGCAGACGAAGCCCATCGCGCGCTTCTCCGACGCGATGGCCTATCCGCGCAATGAAGTGCCGGTTGGCATCTGGCCGCTGGAGCATGGCTTCGAGACGGCGGATCTCACTGTTGTCAGCGAGCAGGATATTCTTGGCGACCGTCTCGTTCGGCAGAAGCGCAAGTCCAAGCGTCCGCAAGACTTCCTGACGGAGGTCGCGGCGCTCACGCCGGGCGATCTCGTCGTCCACGTGGATCACGGTATCGGACGTTTCGAGGGCCTGAAGACCATCGAGGCCGCGGGCGCGCCGCATGATTGTCTCGAGCTGCATTATGCCGGCGGCGACCGCCTGTTCCTGCCGGTGGAGAACATCGAACTTCTGACCCGCTACGGCTCGGAAGAGACGGAAGTCCAGCTCGACAAGCTCGGTGGCGGCGCGTGGCAGGCCCGCAAGGCGCGCATGAAGCAGCGCATCCGCGAGATGGCGGGCGCGCTGATGAAGATTGCCGCCGCACGCGTTCTCAAGGATGCGCCACGCCTGATCCCGCCGGACGGCCTCTACGACGAGTTCGCCGCACGCTTCCCCTATGACGAGACCGAGGATCAGCTCAATGCCATCGAGGCAGTGCTGGACGATCTGGCGTCAGGCCGCCCGATGGATCGACTCGTCTGCGGCGATGTCGGCTTCGGGAAAACCGAGGTTGCGCTGCGTGCCGCTTTCGTCACGGCGATGAGCGGCAAGCAGGTGGCGGTTGTCGTACCGACCACGCTGCTCTCGCGCCAGCATTACAAGACCTTCTGCGAGCGCTTCCGTGGCCTGCCGCTCAATATCGCCCAGGCTTCCCGCTTCGTGCCTGCGGCGGAAATGAAGAAGACCAAGGAAGGCTTGAAGGATGGGACCGTGGACATCGTCATCGGCACCCATGCGCTGCTCGGCAAGTCGATTGCGTTCAAGGATGTCGGCCTCATCATCGTCGATGAGGAACAGCATTTCGGCGTGACCCACAAGGAGCGCCTGAAGGAGCTTCGCGCCGAAGTGCACGTGCTGACGCTCTCCGCCACTCCGATCCCGCGTACCTTACAGCTCGCGCTCACGGGTGTTCGCGAATTGTCGCTGATTACGACTGCGCCGGTGGATCGCCTTGCGGTGCGCACCTTCATCACGCCGTTCGATCCGCTGTTGATCCGCGAGGCGCTCCTGCGCGAGCGCTACAGGGGCGGGCAGGCCTTCTATGTGGTGCCGCGCCTCGATGATCTCGGGGAGGTGAAGGCCTTCCTCGATAGGGAGGTGCCGGAGGCAAAGGTGGCCGTCGCCCACGGCCAGATGGCGGCGGGGCAACTCGAAGACGTCATGACCGCTTTCTACGAAGGCAAATACGACATCCTGCTCTCGACCACGATCGTGGAATCTGGTCTCGATATTCCCACCGCCAACACGCTCATCGTGCATAGAGCCGATATGTTCGGCCTGGCGCAGCTCTATCAACTGCGCGGCCGCGTGGGCCGCTCGAAGACACGCGCCTACGCGCTCTTCGCCGTGCCCGCCAACAAGCCGTTGACGGTGCAGGCAGAGCGTCGTCTGAAAGTTCTCCAGGGACTCGATACGCTGGGTGCGGGATTCCAGCTCGCCACGCACGACCTCGACATTCGCGGCGCTGGCAACCTTCTGGGCGACGAACAGTCGGGACACATCAAGGAAGTCGGCTACGAGCTTTATCAGCAGATGCTGGAAGAAGCCGTTGCGCAGCTCAAAGCCGGCATCGAGGAGCCGACGGAGGATCAATGGTCGCCGACCATCGCGGTGGGCGCGCCGGTGATGATCCCGGAGAGCTATATTTCCGATCTTCAGCTGCGGCTTGGCCTCTATCGCCGCCTGTCGACCTTCGAGGCCGATGGCGAGATCGATGCGTTCCGCGCCGAGCTCATCGACCGCTTCGGGCCGGTGCCGTCGGAAGTCGATCAGCTTCTCAAGATCATGGCGATCAAGGTGCTGTGCCGCCGTGCGAATGTGGAGAAGGTCGATGGTGGGCCGAAGGGCATCATCATCTCTTTCCGCGACAATTCATTCGCCAACCCGACCGGTCTCATTTCCTACGTGACGGAGCAGGCATCCTTCGCGAAGGTCCGCCCCGATATGAAGATCGTGTTCGTGCGCGATGTCGAAACGCCGGATGAACGCATCAAGGCGGCGACCACGATCCTGCGCAGCCTCGTGCGCATCGCGGAAAAGAAGGCCGCCTGATGTGAGCATGGAAGCCTGGGCTGTCGTTGAAGGCGGCGAGGTCGCGGAAGCGCATCACGCGGACCGCCTCGTGCCTTGGTGGAGTTTCACCAAAACGATTCTCGCTTCGGCCGCGCTGGTTCTCGTCGAGAAAGGCTCGATCAGCTTGGACGAGCCGCTAAGCGACAAGCCTTATACGTTGCGACATCTCCTCCAGCATCGCTCCGGTCTTCCGGATTACGGCGGGCTGCGTTCCTATCATGAAGCTGTCGCGAAAGGTGAGAAGCCTTGGCCCGTTTCGCAGCTCGTGAAGGAGGCCGACGCGGAGCGTCTTCGCTATGCTCCAGGAGAAGGGTGGGATTATTCCAATATCGGCTATCTCTTCGTTCGGCATGTCATCGAGACCGTCACAGGCCAGAACCTCGACATGGCACTGCGCGAGTTGGTGCTTGATCCGCTCGACATCAAAAGCGCAAGGATCGCGCTTGATCCGCACGATCTCGACGATGTCGCGATGGGATCGGCACAGGCTTATCATCCCAGTTGGGTGTATCACGGGCTGCTCGTCGGCAGTGTCACTGATGCCGCGCTGCTGCTTCATCGCCTGATGAGCGGCGCATTGCTGCCTCGCGAGATTCTCCACCAAATGCAATCTGCCCACGTTCTCGGTGGACCCATCGAAGGACGCCCTTGGCAGGTTCCGGGTTATGGCCTGGGTTTGATGAAGGGCGAGACGACGACGGGAAAAACGGTCACCGGACATACAGGCGGCGGGCCGGGCAGCACGGTCGCGGTCTATCGATCGCTTGATGGTATACGGACAAGCGCCGTGTTTGCGATCGGCGAGGATGCGGCTGCTACGGAAACGAAGGCTTTCGAGCTTCTATAGGGATCGTCCGCTTACATTTCGGCCGCTGCGACAGCGCGGCTTCTCAATTCGTTCTGAAGCATCGTTGCAGCACCGCACACGCCACCGGTAATGATCACGGGAGTGCTGGTGTCGGACAAGGACTTGCGCAGGCGAGAGGCCAATTCCAGGAATCGTTTCCGCTCGGACCAATCGGCATGATGAGGCATCTGCACGACGACGGCCGCAGGGCTTGGAATCAGCGCAAGAACATCGTCCGCGGCCTCAAAAGGTGTCGTGACACTGGCGTAACCCATACCGGCGAGTTCTGCCGATAGTGCGCTGTCAGGAGCGCGCTCGCCGCTATCCACGACGAGAACCTTCTGCATTCCATTCATGGCAACACCTTAGCTAGACGCGACAGCTTGAGACGGGAAACACCCCGATAAACGTTCGCGGCCGAGATTAGTTGCACTTGCTACATGAATGGAAGCTCAACAGTAAGTGTTGCTTTGTTTCAGGAAAGTCAGTTCCGGTTGCGCCACCAAGTGTCGATATTGACGCCGGACAGGGGGATGCGGCCCGTGTGCTTGAGATTGCTGTCATAAGCAAGCCATTGTTCTCCCACGTAAAACAACGGCACCACGTAAAAACCGGACAGGAGAACCCGGTCGAGGGCGCGCACGCTTGCAACGAAATCCTCCCGGCTTCTTGCTTCCAGCAATGCATCGATCAGGCGATCGATGGCGGGTGAGTTAGCTCCGGAGTGGTTGAGGGAACCGCCCCTTTGGGCTGCGGATGAGCCCCAGCGGTTGCGCTGTTCGTTGCCTGGAGAGGCCGAGGCGGGCCACACCCATTGCACCATGTCGAACTCGAATCGGGACAGACGGCGCCAGTACTGCACATTGTCCACATGGCGCACATTCGCCCGTATCCCGACCCGCTGGAGGCTTTGCGCGAAGTTGAGCGCCAGACGCTCCTGCACGCTCGAATTGACTAGCACCTCGAACACGAAAGGCTCTCCGGTGTCCTTCCGGCGCAGCCCATTGTCATCCAGAACCCAGCCGGCCTCCTCAAGAAGGGCAAGGGCTTGGCGCGCCGCCGTCCGGTCCCGGCCCGAGCCATCCGAGGCGGGCGGCGTCCAACGACCTTCCATGATGTCGGCCCGGACTGCATTCGGGAACGAGGCGAGCAGGGTGCGCTCACGCTCATCGGCCGGGCGTCCGACGGATGAGAGTTCCGAATCGGCGAAGTAGCTGTCTGCCCGCTTCAACAGGCCGTAATAGAGATTGCGGTTCAGCCAATCGAAATCGAAGAGGTAGCCGAGAGCCTCGCGGACCTTCGGGTCCTGGAAGATCGGGCGGCGGGTGTTGAACACCAATCCGTTCATGCCCTTGGGAAGCTGGACGCGAACCTGTTCCCGCACGATGCGCCCGCTATGGATGCCCGGAAAATCATAGCCCGTAGCCCAGCGGCCGGGCTCGCCTTCGAGGCGGTAATCGTAGAGGCCGGCCCGGAAGGCTTCGAACAGGGTATTGGCGTCGCGATAGAAGTCGTAGCGGATCTCATCGAAGTTATAGAGCCCGCGCAGCAGCGGCAGGTCCTCGGCCCAGAAATCCTTGCGCCGCTTCAGCGTCACCCGCTCGCCGGGGCGYACCTCGGTGATTTCGTAGGGGCCGGAACCGATGGGCGGGGTGAGGGTGGTCCTGTCGAAGGTGTCCGGGTCGGTGGCGTGGGCTGCGAAGATCGGCATCGTCGCGATGATCAGAGGCAGTTCCCGGTCATTGGCACCGGAGAGATCGAACCTGATGCGATGCGGATCGATAATCTCGACCGCCTTCACCTGCCCGAAGCTCGAGCGGTGGAAGGGTTTTCCGTGCTTTTTCAGAACCTCGAACGTGAACCGGACATCCTCGGCCGTCAGGGGGCGGCCGTCCGAGAAGCGGGCTCTCGGGTCAAGATTGAAGGTCACGGAGGATCGGTCGTCCGGCATCTCCGCTGATCGTGCGATGAGGCCATAGACCGTGAAGGGCTCGTCCGCCGAGCGCATCATGAGGCTCTGGAGGACGTAGCGAGGCACCACATCGGGCGCGACGCCGATCACAATCATGGGATTGAGGCTGTCGTAATTGCCTTCGAGCGCAAGCGTGATTCGCCCGCCCTTTTTGGCTGCGGGGTCCGCATAAGGCAGGTGGTTGAAGCCGGGTGGCAGAGCGGGCTCGCCGTGCATGGCGATACCATGACGCACTGCTTCTTCGGCCCTCACGGCACCGAGGGACACAAAAGCGGCGCAGAAACAGGCCACGAGCAGTGATAAAACCCTTATGATCCTTCGCGTCATGGTGCTTTCGCCGAGGGAGACCGGGCTCCAGGGCAATATTGTACAAAAAGTTGTCCAGAGTGACTGGAAACCTAACACATGAAAGGTTAAAGGAGCGCCACACGTCATGTCTTCGCCGCAATCGGCAAAGATTCACCGTACCATTGCAGGTTTGAAGAACACCGAATTCAACGGCTCACTCAAAAGCCGACCTTTCGACTGAAGAGGATCTAACGACATGTCATTCGCGACACGAATCGCGAGCCTGGGGGGTACCCGTGGCCTGGCGACTGCCCTGGCCCTTCTGGTGAGCGCACCCGCTTTTGCTCAGACTGCCCCGGCCCAGCCGCGTCCGGCAGCTCCCGCCGCTCAGCCCGCCCGTCCGGCGGCTCCTGCTGCTGGCCAGCCGGCGCAGCCCCAGCAGCCGGCCGGCCCCACGGTCGTTCAGGTGAAGGCCGAGCCTTCGCAGCCGGAATGGACCAAGGTCTGCGGCAAGGATCAGAACACCAACACTGAGATCTGCTACACCACCCGTGATTTCGTGTCCGACCAGGGCCAGCCGGTCCTCGCGCTCGCCGTCTACGACATCAAGGGTCAGCAGCCCCAGAAGGTCGTCCGCTTCGTGATGCCGCTCGGCCTGTTGCTGAAGCCCGGCCTGCGCTTCGCGGTCGACCAGGGTCAGGCTGTTCCCGGCAGCTACGTCATGTGCCTGCCCAACGGCTGCTTCGCCGAGGCTCAGGTGAAGGACGACTTCATCGCCTCGTTCAAGAAGGGCGCCAGCCTGAACGTCAGCGTTCAGAACCAAGCCGGCCGCGAGATCACCTTCGCCGTTCCGGCTGCCGGTTTCGCCAAGTCCTTCGACGGCGCTCCGATCGACCCGAAGGTGCTCGAAGAGCAGCAGCGCAAGCTGCAGGAAGAGCTGCAGAAGAAGAGCGAAGAGATGCGTCAGAAGATGCTCCAGAGCCAGGGTGGTGCCGCCGCTCCGAATGCTGGCGCACCGGCCGCTCAGGCAGCTCCCAAGCCGTAAGCTTCGGATTGCCAGACGAACAAAAAGAAACGCCGGGCTCATTGCCCGGCGTTTTCATTTCTGGTCTCGCCGTTCAGTTGGCGAGAATGGGTTTGGCCTTGTAGGCCCCGTTCTTGTCCCGGATGAACATTTCCTCGATCATCGGGTTGCGCAGGGGCTCTTCCGAATGGTCCGGCAGAAGGTTCTGCTCGGATACGTAGGCAATGTATTCGGTTTCCGCGTTCTCGGCGAAGAGATGGTAGAAAGGCTGCTCCTTATGAGGCCGCACTTCTTCCGGAATCGACATCAGCCACTCTTCCGTGTTGTCGAATTCTGGGTCGACGTCGAAAATAAGTCCTCTGAAATCGAACAGGCGATGCCTGACCACCTGGCCGATCGCGAATTTGGCTGAACTCGCTTTCATGGGCATGGGTCTTAACTCCTTGATCTTGCATATAGACATGCAAGCGGGAATCTCCAAATCCGCCCCGCGTCACAATCAGGAGAGCAGGGTCTGAGCCTCCTCAATCGCAGGTGCAAGGATCGGGCCAATTCCTTCCAACGGCCTGCGAGCCTTGCGTTTTCGGACTGAGGGCCTGTCGAAAGATGGGATTGCTGCAAGGTTGGAACCTTGCCAGAAGGGACGCTCGTTCGAGCCATTCCTTTTCTTGCGCCGTCTCAGGAGCCCGCGATGTCCGAGCTGATCGGGCTTTTCAATCTGCTTGCGCCGTTTTTCGGCCTGATCGGGCTCGGCTTTCTCTGCGGGAAGATCGTCAAGCAGCCGGAAGGCGGCCTCGCGTGGATGCAGTTCTTCCTGATTTATGTGGCGCTGCCCTGCCTGTTTTTCCGGCTCATTGCCGACAAGCCGCTCGATGAGTTGGCGAACTGGTCCTTCATCGCGGCCACCACATTCTCCACCGCTTGCGCCTTTGCGTTGTCCTTCGCGGCAGGCTGGCGGTACACGCGGGAATTGCCGCAATCGGTGATGCAGGGCGTCGCGGGTTCCTATTCCAACATCGGCTATATGGGCCCGCCGCTGATCCTGGCCGCCATGGGCACGGCGGCGAGCGCGCCGGTGGTGCTGATTTTCATCTTCGACAGCCTCTTCCTTTTCTCCGTCGTGCCGCTGCTGATGTCGTTTGCCGGTGTCGACAGACTCAGCCTCGGGGCCACGATCAGAAAGATCGTCTGGAGGGTCGTCACCCATCCGTTCAACATCGCCACCGCCGTCGGCATCGCGGCGAGCTATCTGCATCTCAAGGCGCCGGGACCCATCGACCAGATGGTGACATGGCTCTCGGGAGCTGCCGCGCCCTGCGCACTCTTCCTGCTCGGCGTCACCGTGGCGCTCCGGCCGCTGCAACGGATACCGGGCGAGGTGCCCGCACTCGTGCTGATCAAGCTGGTGCTTCACCCACTTCTCGTCTGGATCGTACTCTCGGCTATCGGCGATTTCGGGCAGGCCTGGACTTATGCCGCCGTCGTCATGGCGGCCTTGCCGCCCGCACTGAACATCTTCGTCATCTCGACCCAGTACAATGTCGGTGTCGAGCGTGCCTCGGCCTGCGTTCTCATCGGAACGCTCGCCTCCATGGTGACGCTCACCACCGTTCTCTACTTCACCACGAGAACCGGCATCCTGCCTTACGATCTTTTCCCTTAAGCAACTGATGCATCCTGCATCAGGCGAGGGGCACCGACGCGAGGAAGCACACCTTCGCGCATGACGATTCTCCGCAGCGGGCCGATATGGCTGAGCGCCAGAAGGCCAGCGCCGCGCAAGAAGTCGGCCGGGATCATGCCGGTGAGAAGAGTGCGGTTCAGCCCATCGACGGCGGCGGTCCGCAGTCGCACATCGAGATCGCGGCTGCGCTGGTAGAACCGCAATGTCTCGGGCGAACCCGGCTCTTGTCCTTCTTCAAAGGCATCGAGAACGGCATCTCTCAACGAAGCCACATCCCTGAAACCCAGGTTGAGGCCCTGCGCGCCGATCGGTGGGAAAACGTGCGCCGCTTCGCCGACAAGGGCAAGGCGCGGAACGCCGTAGCGGGAAACCGACAGGCCGCTCATGGGCACGAGGCCGCGCGGGCCGTCGATCCGCATGGCACCGAGATGGGAATGGGCCTGGCGCTCGATCTCGGCAGCCAGGGCCGCATCATCGAGCTTCGAGAGGCGCTCGGCCTGTTTCTGGCTCGTCACCCAGACGAGGCTGGAGCGCTTGCCGGGCAGGGGAACCAGCGTGAAAGGCCCATGGCGGGTGTGAAACTCGGTTGAGGTCTCCCGATGGTCCCGGTCATGCGCCAGGATCGTCGTGACAGCCGATTGGGGATAGGACCATGTCTGGGTTTCAATCCCGGCGATCTGGCGGAGCTTGGAATTGCGCCCGTCGGCGGCAACCACAAGGCTAGCCTGGATCTCTGACCCATCGGCAAGGGTAATGGAGGCATGATCGGGCCCAGCATGGAAGGCAGTCGCGAAATGCGGCAGCAAGGTCAGGTTCTCATAAGCCTTCGCGGCCTCGGCCATCTTCTCCACGAGGGTCGCGTTCTCGATGTTCCAGCCGAAGGCATCAAGGCCGATCTCACCGGCTGAAAACGAGGCCGGAGGCGGCCGGAACAGGCTGCCTGTATCGTCGATGATGCGCATGGTCTCGAGCGGGGCCGCTTCCGGCACGAGGGAGGGCCATACGCCGAGCGCCTCCAGAAACCGGACCGAGCCGTTGAGCAGGGCGACCGTACGGCCATCACGCCGGACATCGAGGCCGCCGATGAGAACAGTCTTGTATCCGTCCCGCGCGAAGGCGAGCGCCGCGCTCAAACCTGCCGCTCCAGCACCGACAACCGCAATGTTATAGACTGTCCCGGTCACGATCTTCTCCCGCCATCTGCCTGTGGACGGCTTGCCGACTCACCATAAACCATGGATTCGCCATTGCCGATCCATGTGCCGCATCCCTATGATCTGGATCAATGGTTCCTTCGAAACCCACTTCAACCTTTAAGTCAGAGACGCTTGCGTGAAGGCAGACGTATCACCATCCCGGCCGCCCCTCGTCGAGCTTAAAGGCATCAGCAAGCGTTACGGCGATCTTCTTGCCAATGACGGCATCGACCTGGCCATCGAGCCCGGCGAGATCCATGCGCTCCTCGGAGAGAACGGCGCCGGCAAATCCACCCTGGTCAAGATCCTCTACGGCGTCATAGAGCCCAGTGCCGGTGAAATCCGCTGGGAGGGCAAGCCCGTCACCATCACTTCACCGGTCGAGGCGAGAAATCTCGGGCTCGGCATGGTGTTCCAGCACTTCTCTTTATTCGATGAGATGACGGTGGCTGAAAACATCGCGGTCGCGCTCTCCAGCGAATGGGGCCTTGCCACGGTCCGCAGCAAGCTCGGCGAGATCAGCCAGACTTATGGTCTCGCCCTCGATGCCGACCGGGCCGTCTGGACTCTGTCGGCCGGTGAGCGCCAGCGCATCGAGATCGTGCGCTGCCTTCTGCAGAACCCCCGCTTGCTCATTCTGGATGAACCGACCTCCGTGCTCACGCCGCAGGAGGCGGAGCATCTGTTCGTGACGCTCGACAAGCTTTCCGCGGATGGCTGCTCCATCCTCTACATTTCCCACAAGCTCGAAGAGGTACGCCGCCTCTGCCGCCGCGCCACGATCCTCAGGGCAGGGCGCGTGGTCGCGAGCATCGACCCGCGTGCCAGCAGCGCGCGCGAAATCGCGGCGCTCATGGTCGGCAACGAGGTCGGCGACATTCGCACGGACGCACCCCATCAGCCGCAAGGCGCGGTTCTGACGGTCGAGCATCTCACCATGCCTCCCGCCGGACTGCATGGGCAGGCTTTGAAGGACATCAACCTCGTGGCGCGCGCCGGCGAGGTTGTCGGCATCGCGGGCGTGGCAGGCAACGGTCAGAGCGAGCTATTCGCCGCCCTGTCCGGCGAGCGCCTAGCCGATCGGGACAATGCAATCACGATTGCGGGCCGCGCTTGCGGCACTACCGGCATCGACGGACGGCGCAGGCTCGCGGCGGCTTTCGTTCCCGAGGAGCGGCTGGGACACGCGGCGGCACCCACGCATCGTCTCAGCGAAAACACCCTGATCTCGCACGCGGCGACGGAAGTCAGCAGCACGGGCTTCATTCTCCTCAATGCCGCAAAGCGCCTTGCCAGCAGCATCATCAGGAGCTTCGACGTGCGCACGCCCGAGGGCGATCCGCAGGCGCGCAAGCTCTCCGGCGGCAATCTGCAGAAATTCGTTATCGGCCGCGAGATCATCCGCAAGCCGAAGCTGTTGATCGTCGATCAACCGACCTGGGGCGTGGATGCGGGCGCGGCGCGCCTGATCCGGCAGGCGCTCGTCGATTTGGCCCGCGAGGGCAGCGCGGTCGTGGTCGTAAGTCAGGACTTGGATGAATTGTTTGAAGTCGCGGACCAGATGGCGGTGATTCACCACGGTACTTTAAGCCCGTTGAAGCCCATCAAAGAATGGACCAAGGAAGCGGTCGGCCTTGAAATGCTGGGCGTGGCGCGAACCACCGGGGATGCACATGCGGTTTGAGCTGACGCCCCGGACCACCGTGTCTCCGGTGATGCGGGCGGTTGCCCCCGTCGCCGCGTTCATCACGTCCTTTCTGATCGCAGGCTTCGTCATCTGGCTCATGGGCCGTTCACCCATCGCGGCCTTCGATGTCTACGTCGTGCAGCCTCTCAGCGACCCTTGGGCGCTGCAGGAACTGCTCGTGAAGGCGACGCCGCTGGCGCTGATCGCCATCGGCCTGTCCTATTGCTTTCGCGCCAACCTCTGGAACATTGGAGCGGAGGGGCAGTATGTTATCGGCGCGGTTCTCGGCGGCTGGCTCGCGCTGAAAACCCACGGCACCGATGCGGGCTTCTGGGTACTGCCGCTCATGCTGCTGCTCGGCATCATCGGCGGCGCGCTCTACGGCCTGATCCCGGCCTTCCTGAAGACGCGCTTCGGGGTCAATGAAATCCTCACCAGCCTGATGCTGGTCTATGTGGCCCAGCTGATCCTCGATTATCTCGTGCGCGGCCCATGGCGCGATCCAAAGGGCTTCAACTTTCCGCAATCGGTAACCTTCGATCCATCCGCGACGCTTCCGCCTGTCATGGAAGCAAGCCGCGTTCATCTAGGCACCGTCTTCGCCCTGGTCGCTGTGGTGATCACGGCGGTGGTCCTGGGGCGGACCCTCTTCGGCTATCGCTTGAAACTGACCGGTGATGCACCTCGCGCCGCGCGGTTCGCGGGCTTCAGTTCCAAAGCGACGACCATGGCGGTCTTCGCCATTTCGGGCGGCTTGGCAGGCCTTGCCGGTATCACCGAAGTGTCGGGCCAGATCGGCCAGCTGCAACCCTCTATCTCGCCGGGATACGGATTCACGGCCATCACGGTCGCATTCCTTGGCAGGCTCAACCCCATCGGCATCATGATCGCGGCGCTCGTGGTGGCGCTCACCTTCATCGGCGGCGAGAGCGCGCAGATCATGCTGAAGCTGCCGCTCGACCTGACCCAGGCCTTCCAGGGCATCCTGCTTCTCTGCGTGCTCGCAGCGGACGCATTGGTCAGCTATCGCATTCGCTTCGTCGCACGGGGAGGGGCCAAGTGACCATTTTCGAGGCTATTCTCCTCACCATCGTCACCGCATCGACCCCGCTTCTCATCGCGGCCCTTGGCGAACTCGTGGCCGAACGCTCGGGAGTCCTGAATCTTGGTGTCGAGGGCATGATGGCCATGGGTGCTGCGTGCAGCTTCGCCGCCGCCGTAACCTTCGACTCGACGCTGCTCGGCGTCGGGGCGGGCATTCTTGCTGGCGCTTTCATGGCGGCGCTGTTCGCCTTGGTCGTTTTGGGATTTGCAGCAAACCAGGTCGGCTCAGGCTTGGCGCTGACCATTTTCGGCCTCGGCCTGTCCGGCCTGATCGGCGCACCCTTCGTGGGTGCCCGACGCGATCCCGTTGCGCCCGTGGACGTTCCGATCCTCAGCGATATCCCCGTCATAGGCCGCCTGTTTTTTGAGCAGGATCTCTTCGTCTATGCGTCCTTCGTCCTGACGATCCTTGTCGCCATCTACCTCACCCGGACCCGCTCCGGCCTGACCCTTCGCTCCATCGGCGAGAACCACACCTCGGCCAATGCGCTCGGGTTGCCCGTGTGGCGGGTGCGCTTCTGGGCCATCCTGTTCGGAGGCGCCTGCGCGGGCTTGGCTGGTGCGTACCTTGCCCTTGTCTACACACGCTTTTGGTCGCCCGGCATGACGGCGGGCCGTGGCTGGATTGCTCTAGCGCTCGTCGTTTTCGCGGCTTGGCGGCCCGGCTGGCTGGTGGTCGGCGCCTATATCTTCGGGGCGGCGACCGTACTTCAGCTCCATGCCCAGGCGGCGCAGTTCGGTGTGCCATCGCAACTGCTTTCGGCGGTGCCCTATCTCGCCACGATTATCGCCCTGCTGCTCCTCTCCTTAAGGCATGGCAGAGCAATCGGAGCGCCCGGTTCGCTGGGCACGCCCTTCGTGCCTGACCGTTAGGCAAAGTGGTGTTAATGTGATCAAATTGCAGGCAGAGGAATTCTTGCCAGAATGCTTCAGACCTGCGACGGAATGGTGGAAATCTAAACTCGAGGGAACGAGCATGTTTTCAGGGAAAGTCTTTGGAGCAGTGGCAGGGGCCGCTGTCCTGGCTCTGTCGGCAACCGGCGCATTCGCGCAGGCGAAGGACAAAATCAAGGTCGGCTTCATTTATGTGGGTCCGGTGGGCGACCATGGCTGGAGTTACCAGCACGACCAGGGTCGTCAGGCCATCGAGAAGGCCTTTCCGGGCAAGGTGACCACCACCTTCGTGGAGAGCGTGCCTGAGGCCGATTCCGAGCGCGCCATCGAGCAGCTCGCCCGTACGGGCCACGACCTGATCTTCACGACTTCCTTCGGCTTCATGGAGCCGACCTTGAAAGTCGCGAAGAAGTACCCGAACATCAAGTTCGAGCACGCCACCGGCTTCAAGCGCGCTCCGAACCTCTCTACCTACGCCGCGAAGTTCCACGAGGGCCGCTACATCATCGGCCAGATCGCCGGCAAGATGACGAAGTCGAACACCATCGGCTACGTCGGCGCTTTCCCGATCCCGGAAGTGGTCGCTGGCATCAACGCCTTTTATCTCGGCGCCAAGTCCGTGAACCCGGACGTGAAGATCAAGATCGTTTTCGCCAACACTTGGTATGACCCCGCGAAGGAAGGCGATGCCGCCAAGGCCCTGCTCGACCAGGGCGTGGACATGCTGGCCCAGCACACGGACAGCCCGGCCCCGATCCAGGCGGCAGAGGCCCGTGGCAAGTTCGGCTTCGGCCAGGCCTCCGACATGGAGCGTTTCGCTCCCAAGGCCCAGCTGACCGCCATCGTCGATAACTGGTCCGACTATTACGTCGCCCGCGCCAAGGCCGTTCTCGACGGCACCTGGAAGTCGGAAGATCTGTGGGGCGGCATCAACGCCCACATGGTCGTCATGTCTCCCTACAAGAACATGCCCGACGACGTGAAGAAGATGGCCGAAGAGACCGAGGCCGCTATCAAGGCTGGCACACTCAACCCCTTCAAGTGCCCGATCATCGGCCAGGACGGCAAGGAGATCGAGTGCAAGGGCAACGGCGCTCTCTCGGATGAGCAGGTGCTCGGCATGAACTTCTACGTGAAGGGCATCGAGGACAAGATCCCGCAATAAGCGCGGAGATACATCATCCGAAGCGAGGGCAGCCCCGCTGGGCTGCCCTTTTTCGTTGGAATTTTTGAGCGGCGAACGGCTTAGACTTTTTGATCTAATTGACCCTGCCTCCATTCGCGCGGGATATCAGGGAGCGGCAAGAAACTAAGCAAGGGCAAGTATCTTGAGTCAGAGCGGCCACATTCAGAATCGCGTGGCATGGTGGCTGGTCGGTCTCATGGTGTTCGTCGACACCGTGTGGTTTCTCGTGTCCGATTACGAAATGTCCTTGATCGGAATGTCCAGGGCATTCATTGGCATAGTGTTGGTAGGGATTCCGCTTCTGATCTACGGAACCCTTCGCTACGATCGGAAGATTGTTTCAGCACTCTCAAGCGTGCTTCTCCTCATAGGGTTTTCTGTCGCAGCCGCACCTCTCTCATATCTTTTTGCCGGGCTCGACCTCCCTCTATGGGACGAGACCTTGCACCGCTGGGACCAAGCCCTCGGCATTGATTGGCGGTCTTATCTCGCTTGGACGAACGAGCATCCGCTCATCGGCGTAATCTTCACTCTGGCCTACCGGAGCCTTATGCCTCAGATGGTTGCCATCTGCCTGCTGCTGGCTTTCGCGGGGCGATACTGGGAACTGCGCGTATTCAACCTCGCCGTTGTCCTGTCCGGCGTATTGTGCGTGCTTCTCTCGGCCTTGATGCCGGCTATGGCAATGTATGTTCAACTGGGGTTGAAGCCGCATGACTTCCCCAATCTTTCACCTGCGGCTGCCTATGTTCATGTCGACCATATCCTCGGCCTCAGGGACGGAAGCTTCCGGTTCTTCGAGCTCGATAAGGCGGAAGGCATCATCACCTTCCCGAGCTATCATGCATCGCTGGCAGTCATCTTTCTCGCTGGTCTCTGGACCGTCCCCTTGCTGCGCTGGCCGGGCGCCGCTCTCAATCTCCTGGTCATCGCGGCGACGCCGATCGACGGAGGCCATTATTTTGTCGATGTCGGCGCCGGAATTGCGATCGCTGTTTCATGCCTGCTGATAGCGCGACATGCCAGCCGGATCTTCCGCTGGGAGGACGCAGTGCAAACTCCTGCTCCGACATCCCTTTTCGGCCGCTCGAAAAGCTGGGCTACCTGAGTGTCTGGCTCGTAAAAGCGGACGGCTCTTTTCCCTCCCCCTTGCGGGGAGGGTTAGGGTGGGGGTGGTGCGACCGGGTGAGCGGCAGCCCCATTTTTGCACGGTATAACCGGCGCTCGCTTCTGGAGGGTGCCGGGGGCTCTGACTGGGCGACCCCGCCCTCGATCCCGCCCCGCAAGGGGGAGGGAAGCACGCGCCACATCCTTTATGAGCCAGCCTCTCAGGATGAGGGCTGTGAATTGACCAAGACGTGGATGGCCGGGGCGAGCCCGGCCATGACGTCGAGAGTATGGAAGGCGCTGCGCCTTAAACAACCGTCCCGTGCAGATCGTACTCATCCGAGCTCTCGATCTTCACGTTCACGATCTCGCCCGGCTGGAGCGGCTGCTTGGACGCCACATAGACCACGCCGTCGATCTCGGGCGCGTCGTACTTGGTGCGGCCCGTAGAGACTGTCGCGCCCTGTTCGTCGATGATGACGGGCAGGGTCTTGCCGACGCGGCCTTTCAGAAGCTCGGCGCTGACTTCCTGCTGCGTCTGCATGAAGCGGTGCCAGCGCTCCTCCTTCACCTCGTCAGGCACGGCGCCGGGGATGTCGTTGGCGGGCGCGCCTTTAACCGGCTCGTACTGGAAGCAGCCGGCGCGGTCGATCTTGGCGTCCCTCAGCCATTGCATCAGGAGGTCTGCATCCTGCTCCGTCTCGCCGGGGAAGCCGACGATGAAGGTGGAGCGGATGGCGAGATCCGGGCAGATCTCGCGCCATTTCCTGATGCGCTCCAGGGTCTTCTCCTGGTTGCCAGGCCGTCGCATGAGCTTGAGGACGCTCGGCGAGGCGTGCTGGAAGGGAATGTCGAGGTAGGGAAGGATCTTGCCCTCCGCCATGAGCGGAATAACCTCGTCCACATGCGGGTAGGGGTAGACGTAGTGCATCCGCACCCACATGCCGAGCTCGCCCAGCTCCTTGGCGAGCTCATAGAACCGAGTGCGGACCTCCCGGA
>NZ_JBFUMH010000101.1:0-19442 GCF_054049475.1 Microvirga sp. P5_D2
GCCCAAGACCGAGTCTGATGCATGGCCGCTCGGCGATCCCATCGAGCGCTTGAAGAACCATCTGATCATTCGGGGTGCCTGGTCCGAGGAGAGGCACAAGCAGGCGGGAGCGGAGATCCTCGACACGGTCATCGCGGCCCAGAAGGAGGCGGAAAGCCACGGCACGCTTCATGCGGGCGGCAAGCCTTCCGCGCGCGACATGTTCGAAGGCGTTTATGACGAGATGCCGCCTCATCTGCGTCGCCAGCGCCAGCAGGCAGGTGTCTGAGCCATGGCGCGCATGACAATGATCGAGGCCATCCGCGACGCCATGGACGTGATGATGGCGCGCGACGAAAAGGTGATCGTCTTTGGTGAGGATGTCGGCTATTTCGGCGGCGTCTTCCGCTGCACGGCGGGGCTTCAGCAGAAATACGGCAAGACGCGCTGCTTCGATGCGCCCATCAGTGAATCGGGAATCGTCGGAGCGGCGGTGGGCATGGCGTCCTACGGCCTTCGCCCCTGCATCGAGATTCAGTTCGCGGACTACATGTATCCCGCCTACGATCAGATCGTGTCGGAGGCGGCGCGATTGCGCTATCGCTCGAACGGCGAATTCACCTGTCCGCTGGTCATCCGCATGCCGACCGGCGGCGGCATTTTCGGTGGGCAGACGCACAGCCAAAGTCCCGAAGCGCTGTTCACGCATGTGGCGGGATTGAAGACGGTGGTTCCGTCGAATCCGTACGATGCCAAAGGGCTGCTGATCGCGGCGATGGAAGATCCCGATCCGGTCATCTTCCTCGAGCCGAAGCGGCTTTATAACGGTCCCTTCGACGGTCATCATGATCGCCCCGTCATTCCGTGGTCAAAGCACGATCTCGGCGAGGTTCCCGCTGGCTATTTCACGCATCCACTCGGCAAGGCCTCGATCGTGCGCGAGGGCGCATCTTTGACCGTGCTGGCCTACGGCACGATGGTTCATGTCGCACAGGCGGCGGCTGCCGAGACGAATATCGACGCCGAGATCATCGACCTGAGAACGCTCGTCCCGCTCGATCTAGAAACGATTTCCGCATCCGTCAGGAAGACCGGGCGGTGTGTGGTCGTCCATGAAGCGACACTCACGTCGGGATTCGGGGCGGAACTGGCGGCACTCGTGCAGGAAACCTGCTTCTTCCACCTCGAAGCGCCGATTGCGCGCGTGACCGGGTGGGATACGCCTTATCCGCATGCGCAGGAGTGGGACTACTTCCCGGGCCCGTCGCGCGTCGGCCGCGCGTTTGTCGAGACGATGGAGGCCTGACATGGGCGAGCACACGATCAAGATGCCCGATGTCGGCGAAGGGATCGCCGAAGCCGAGGTCGTCGAATGGCATGTGAAGGTGGGCGATCTCGTTCGCGAGGACACCATCCTGGCAGCGGTCATGACCGACAAGGCAACGGTGGAAATTCCATCGCCCGTTCATGGCGAGGTGCTCTGGCTCGGCGCGGAAATCGGCGATGTTGTTCCGACCGGCTCGCCCCTTATTCGTCTGAAAGTCGAAGGAGATGACACGGCTTCAGTATCTCCTGCTTCAGACGAGGCGGAGCCTAAGAAGGCTACACCTCTTGTAGCGGCTCAGCCTGCTGTCCAAGAAAAACCTGCTCAGGAGAAGCCGCCCGCACCCGTGAGGCTCACGACGCCGCGTCCCTCGCGCGAAGGGCAGAACGATGCGCCGAGGCTGACGAGGCCAGCACTGCCCCGAAGCGAAGGCGACAAGCCGATTGCTCCACCATCCGTGCGCCATCGCGCGCGAGAGGCCGGTCTCGATCTGCGGCAGATCCCCGGCACGGGTCCTGCCGGGCGCATCACGCATGAGGATCTCGATGCCTTCATGGCTCACGGATTCCAGACCGTGCGTGGGCCGGGTCTTGCTCCGAAGACATCCGTCGAGCAGATCAAGGTCGTCGGCCTGCGCCGTAAGATCGCCGAGAAGATGGCAATCTCGAAATCGCGGATTCCCCACATCACCTATGTGGAGGAAATCGATGTCACGGCACTGGAGGATCTGCGCTCATCGCTCAATGCCAACAAGCGTTCGGACAGGCCGAAGCTGACCCTGCTGCCTTTCCTCATGCGCGCCATGGCGAAGGCGATTGCCGAGCAGCCCCGTTTGAACGCGATTTACGACGATGATGCCGGCATCATCCACCAGCATGAAGGCGTGCATATCGGCATCGCGACGCAGACCGATTCTGGCCTCGTGGTCCCTGTCGTCCGCCATACGGAAGCTCTCGATCTTTGGGAATGCGCCATCGAGCTGAAGCGGCTCACGGATGCGGCAAAGGACGGCACCTCGAAGCGCGAGGATCTCAGCGGATCGACGATCACCATCACGTCGCTGGGAGCCATGGGCGGCATCGTCACGACGCCTGTCATCAATTATCCCGAGGTGGCGATCATCGGCGTCAACAAGATGGTCGTGCGGCCGGTCTGGGATGGATCGACGTTCATTCCACGCAAGATGATGAACCTCTCATCCAGCTTCGATCACCGCGTGATCGACGGTTGGGATGCCGCCGTTTTTATCCAGCGTATCAAGACGCTCCTGGAGACCCCTGCCATGATCTTCGTGGAGGCTTGAGCCTATGAAGGACATTTCCTGCAAGCTCCTCGTCATCGGTGGGGGACCCGGCGGCTATGTGTGCGCCATTCGCGCCGGACAGCTCGGGGTCGACACGGTTCTCGTGGAGGCGAAGAAGCTCGGTGGCACGTGCCTTACCGTCGGCTGCATTCCCTCCAAAGCGCTCATTCATGCAGCGGAGGAATATGCCAAGGTCGTGCATATGGGATCGGGCCACAGCCCGCTCGGCATCCGGGTCGCGAAGCCCGAGATCGAATTGGGTGCAACCATCGCATGGAAAGACGGCATCGTCGGTCGGCTGACCAATGGCGTTGCAGGCCTCCTGAAAAAGTCCCACGTCAAGGTGGTGGAGGGCTGGGCTCGCTTCCGCGATGGCAAGACGGTGGAGGTCGAGACGGAAACGGGCACGCAGGTCATTCGCGCGGAGACCATCGTGATCGCAACGGGCTCAACTTCCGTCGAGCTTCCGAACCTGCCCTTCGGTGGGCCTGTCATCTCCTCGACCGATGCACTTGCGTTGACGACGCTTCCGAAGAGCCTCGCGGTGGTCGGCGGGGGCTATATCGGGCTTGAGCTTGGAACGGCTTTCGCCAAGCTCGGCGTCGATGTGACGGTTGTCGAGATGCAGTCCCGCATCCTCCCGCAATACGATCCCGATTTGACGCGGCCGGTTGCCAAAAGGCTGCAGACTCTCGGGGTCACGGTCATGACGGGAACGAAAGTGACGGGTCTGGCAAAGGAGAAAGGCTTTCTTTCGCTCGAAGGCGAGGATGGAAAGGAAGTCCAGCTCGCGGCCGAACAGGTTCTTGTCACCGTTGGACGAAAGCCTCTCACGCAAGGCTGGGGGATCGAGCAGCTTGTTCTCGATATGGACGGGCCTTTCATCAGGATCGGAAGCCGCTGCGAGACCTCGATGCGCGGCATCTACGCCATCGGAGATGTTACCGGCGAGCCCATGCTGGCGCACCGGGCCATGATGCAGGGCGAGATGGTGGCGGAGATTGTCGCAGGTCACAGCCGGGTCTGGGACAAGCGGGCGATACCGGCCGTGTGCTTTACCGATCCCGAGATCGTCACGGTGGGGCTTAGCCCCGACGAGGCGAAGCGATCCGGCTTTGACGTTCGCATCGGTCGCTTCCCATTCTCGGCCAATGGCCGCGCCATGACCAGGCTGGATGAGGATGGTTTCGTGCGCGTCGTTGCGCGAGCCGACAACGAACTAGTCCTCGGCATCCAGGCGGTGGGGCAGGGCATTTCCGAATTGAGCGCTGCCTTTAGCTTGGCGGTCGAGATGGGAGCATGCCTCGGAGATATCGGAGGCACGATTCATGCCCACCCGACACAGGGCGAGGCCTTCCAAGAGGCTGTGCTGAACGCGCAAGGCCACGCGATACACATATGACTGGATTGGCGCACGAACGATTAGCCGTTATGGAAAAATGAAAGCGAGTTGGTTTCTGACGCTCTGGGCCAAGGAGAGCAGGCGAGGGCCGACATCCTCCTCGATCTGGTTACCCTGAAGCCTAAAGATCGGAACCCTGCAATTCATGGCAAAGCATTCGCCGTTTTTATCCCGGAGCAAAGGAACGCCGGCGGAATGCGTGCCTGGAATCCAGGTGCCGCGAACCACCGAGAAGCCACGTGTCTTGCAGCTCTCCACGCCTTGCATGAATGAGGAAGAATACTTTGCCCAAAGCTCCGGTGTGTTCTGTTTCATCTGACGGAGTTTGAATTCGAATTCCTCATCGGTCAGCTGGGCGCAGAGCGCATGGCCGATTGCGGCAGGAACCAAAGGGCCGATCGTGCCGAGATCCTGAGACGTCCAGACGTTCTCATTGACCCTCGATGTTTCGAGATAGACGAAGTTCGAGCGGTCGATGACGCCAATGGAGACCGTGCCGCCGACATCCTGCGCGAGCTTCTGCATGGAGGGCCGGGCGATCTGGAGGATCTTCGCATTGACGAGCAGCGGATTGACCAGCATCAGCGCGGCCCAGCTGAGCCTGAACTTGGATGCCTCCTGCTTGAGATATCCGAGTTTGACGAGCGTGTAGGTCAGGCGGGCGACCGTGGGGCGGTTCAGGCCGGTGTGCTTGGCGATCTCGACATTGCTCATCGAGGGTCTGTCGGGGCGAAAGGCCTCAAGAACGGCGAGGCCCTTCGCCAACGTGGTGGCGAACCCGGCGTCACGTTCTGATTCCGTCACGTCAAAATCCTGCACGCAAATGCCCCTGCTTACACTGAAAGCCGAAAGCCCCCCTGTAGAGGTTGCCGAGAGCCGGCGCCAAGGTTTGGCTCTTGCGCATCATAAAACATTATCCGGTCTCATATGTCAACATAGTCGACGCTTTTAGAAGATATTGTAAATTTAGTTGACACAGATGACGCATGGTCATCAAATGAGCAGAACCAAAGCAGAGGGCCACAAAGGCTCACCAGGGAGATGCCAGAATGACCCGTGTCATCGATATGGAAATCGGGCTGCCGGCCAGCGAGGCCAACCCGGATCTTGAACGGATCGCACACGGACGACCCGGCACTCCCTTCGCGCAATCCCTTCCGCGCCCCGACGGCTATGGCTTCGCCAATTATGGGCGCGTCTTCAAAGCGCGCGACCGTGGCGAGAAGCCCGCCGAACCGGTCGATGACGGCGGGTTGAAGCGCCTTGTCGAAGACATGGACCGCGCAGGCATTCAGCGCGGGCTACTGGTCGGTGCCGAAAACAGCGCGACCGGCAAGATTCACGCCGCCTATCCAGGCCGCTTCTTCACATTCGTCACCATGGACCCGACCGACGGCATGCGCGCCGTTCGGGAGTTCGAGCGGCTGGTCAAGGAGGAGGGGGCGAACGGCCTGCGGCTGTCGGCTCTCTACAACGGCGTGGTGGCCAACGACCGCCGCTATTACCCGCTTTATGCGAAGGCCGCCGAACTCGACGTTCCGGTGCGCATCTACACATCGATGAACTACGCGAACGATCGGCCCTACGATCTGGGACATCCGCGCTATCTCGACGATGTCGCGGTGGACTTCCCCGAGCTGCGGATCGTGGCGGGACTCGCCGGCTGGCCCTGGGTCAACGATATGATCGGACTCCTACGCAGACATCCCAATCTCTATGTCGATACGGCCGCCCATCACCCGCGCTACTTCGCGCAAGCAGGTTCCGGCTGGGAGCAGTTCCTCCAGTTCGGAAACACCCTGTTGCAGGACAAGGTGATGGTCGGCCTCTCACGCTATCTGTTCGGGACATCGTTCGAGAGCCTGATCGACGATTACAAAAACCTGCCGCTGAAAGATCACGTCATTGAAAAGTGGCTGTACGGCAATGCAGCCACCTTCCACCGCCTCTGACGGTGGGGGCCAAGGATGCTCCGGTTCTTCATTCAACGGGTCCTTTACGCGCTGCCGCTGATCTTCGTGATCATCGTGGTGATGTTCACCCTTCTTCACCTGATCCCAGGCGATCCGGTGCAGTCCCTCGTCGGCGATTTCCCCGTGCCGCCGGCCTACAGGGCGGCCATCGAAGAGAAGTATCGGCTGAACGATCCCTTCGCGCTTCAGGTCTGGAATTATCTCACTGCCGTGCTGCATGGGGATTTCGGATACTCCTATCAGAACCAGCGGCCCGTGCTCGATATCATCCTGGAGCGTGCTCCGCGCACGATCCTACTGGCGTCCGTAGGCTTTGCTCTCGCCATTCCGCTTGGAATCGTGCTCGGCGTGATTGCCGGCACCACGCCCAGCGCGAAAACCGACAAGTTCTGGACCACGTCCGCGCTCATCCTCTATGCCGTGCCGACCTTCTGGCTCGCCCAGCTCCTCGTCATGTTCTTCGCGCTGCATCTCGGGTGGTTTCCCACGCAAGGGATCGGGCCGCTCGTATCCCGCGCGCGCGGGTTCAACTGGCTTTTGGAGAAGATGCAGTATCTGGCGCTACCCGTCGCCGCCTTCGCCATTCATGAAGGCATGCGGTTCGCCCGCATCGTACGCGCCAGCGTCATCGACACGCTGTCGCAAGGTTTCATCATCACGGCGCGGTCGAAGGGGCTCACGCGGGGGCAGATCATCCGGCGCCATGTCCTGCGAAATTCCAGCCTGCCGCTCGTCACGATTGCGGGTTACGCCTTCGGCTCGGCCCTCAGCGGCGCGGTTTTGCTGGAGACGGTTTTTACCTGGCCCGGCCTGGGGCTGCTCATGGTGGATTCGATCCGCCTTCGCGACAACCTCACCATCATCGGCGTCGTCATCTTCTCTGCACTGGCAGTCATTCTGATGAATCTCGTGGTCGACACGCTTTATGCGCTGCTCGATCCACGCATCAGGACGAAGGGGTAATCCGGTTATGGCAAGCCTTACCTCAAAACCTGTTGCTGCCGGATTCCGAGACAGGCTCGACAGGGTCCTCGCGCTGATCGGCAACATGGCCGGAACCCGGCATGGCGCTATCGGCGCTGTGATCCTGCTGCTGCTCGCGCTCATCGCCATATTGGCGCCCGTTCTGGCTCCCTATCATCCTCTGGAACAGACGCCTCAGAGCCTTGCGCCGCCATCGAGAGAGTTCCTGTTCGGAACGGACAATATCGGCCGAGACATCTTCTCGCTCATTCTCTACGGCGCTCAATCGTCGCTACTCGTCGGATTGGGGGCTGCGCTCGCGGCGCTGGTCGTCGGTGGAACCATCGGAATCCTTGCCGGATACTTCCGGGGTCCGGTCGAAGTGATCCTCATGCGCGTCATCGAGCTCTTTCAGACGCTGCCGGTGATCATGCTCGTCCTGTGCGCCGTCGCGCTCTTCGGGTCCAATTTCTGGCTGCTCGTCATCGCGGTCGCGCTGGCGATCTGGCCGATGGAAGCGCGCTTGGTCTATGGCCAGTACATCAAGCTCCGCGAACGTGAGTTCATCGCGGCGGCGCGTGTTGCGGATCTGTCGACATCGCACATCATCTTCCGGGAGATCATGCCGAACGCCGCACAGCCGGTGATCGTGCAGGTCGCACTTGACGCCAGCATTGCCATCCTGATCGAGGCGGGGCTTGGCTTCCTTGGGTTGGGCGACCCTTCGATGGTCAGCTGGGGTCAACTCCTGTTCGTCGCGCAGGACTATATGGACCGCGCGTGGTGGATGAGTGTGTTCCCCGGCGCCGCGATATGCCTGACCGTCGTCGGCCTCAATCTCTTCGCCGACGGCATCAACGAGATCAATGACCCACGCGCGACGCGCGGGATGGGAGGTCTCCAATGAGCGAGGCCAGCACAGGCTTGCACCCGACTGGAAGCGCGCTTCTGGATGTGCGGAACCTGAAGGTTCATCTTCGTGTCGCGGACCACGTCGTCCGGGCTGTCGACGGCGCCGATCTCCTCGTCAACCAGGCCGAGTGCGTGGGCGTCGTGGGGGAGTCTGGTTCCGGCAAAAGCACATTGGTTCGGGCGATCTCCCGGCTGATGCCGAACCTGCGCATCGAAGAACTGTCCGGCGATTTGAAGTTCGAGGGCCGCGATCTTCTTGAAATGAGCGACCGTGACTTGCGCGCGTTGCGGCGCACACGCGGGTTCTCGATGATCTTTCAGGATCCGCTCGGATACCTGAACCCGACGCAACGCGTCGAGCGGCAGATTGCCGAAGCTTTGTCCGATGACGGGCGCGGTCAGTCACATGGCCAGCGGGTTTGCAACCTTCTCGATGAAGTCGGATTCGCCAATCCCCGAAACGTCGCGAGACGGTTTCCACATGAACTCTCCGGCGGCATGCGCCAGAGGGTCATGATCGCCATGGCATTGGCGAGCGACCCCAAGCTCCTCTTCGCCGACGAGCCGACAACGGCGCTCGATGCCACCGTGCAGCTCCAGGTTCTGCAGACGCTCTACAGGCTCCATAAGGAGAGAAATATGGCGGTTGCGATCATCACACACGATCTCGGCGTCATCGCGGAGCTGTGCGACCGCGTCTATGTCATGCAGGGCGGGCGGACGATCGAGAGCGCATCGACCATCGATCTGTTCGAGAGGCCGCAGCATCCGTACTCGGCGCGGCTCATTGGGCTGAGCACGCATGGCCGGCATGGAAAGAGCCTCCAATCATGAACATGCCCGTTCTTGAGCTGAGGAAAGTGAGCCAAACCTATACCAGCCGCGATGCGTCGGGCTGGGGTTGGACAACCGTGCGCGCGGTCGATGGCGTCGACCTTACCGTTCATCAGGGCGAAACGCTCGCCATCGTCGGTGAATCGGGATCCGGTAAGAGCACCATGGCCAAGCTGCTGCTGATGCTCAATCGTCCCACGCAGGGAGAAGTGGTCTATCGCGGACAGCCTTTGCCGAAACTCGCGAGCGCGGTTCGCAGCGAATACCGCCGCAACGTCCAGGCTGTGTTTCAGGACCCCTCGTCGTCGTTGAACCCACGCATGACGGTCGAGCAGTCCTTGGGGTACGTCGTCAGAAGGCACGATCTTGTTCCCCAAGTCGATCAGAAGCGCTTCATCGAGGCGCAGCTCGATGCGGTTGGGCTCACGCCTCCTGAGAAATACACGGGCCGCTTTCCGCACCAGTTGTCCGGCGGCCAGCAGCAGCGTGTCGCCATCGCTCGCGCCATGATGCTGGAGCCGAGCGTCATCATCGCGGATGAACCTCTCTCCAGCCTCGACGTTTCGATCCAGTCGCAGGTTCTCCAGCTCATGCGGGAGCTGCGGGATCGGACGAACGTCGCCTTCGTCATCATCAGCCACGATCTGGGCGCCATGGAATCGATCGCCGACCGTACGGCGGTGATGTACCGCGGGCGAATTGTCGAGATCGGCAGAACTATCTACAGCGCGCCCGTCCATCCCTATACGCGGTTGCTCCTCGACGCGAGGCTCATACCCGATCCCCGGCGGAGCCGGATCAGATCAGCGGCATTCAAGCCTCCTGCACCTGTAACGCAGGCAGCGAGCGACATTGGCTGCGGCTTTCGAAACCGCTGCCCCTTCTCGATTGATATTTGTGCCGTCACCAGTCCGCCCCTGCGGCCGGTTGGTGAGGGCACGACCCTGGCCGCATGCCATCGCGCGGAGGAAATAACCGCTGGATGGATGACGGAGAAGAAGGCGCACGAAGGCCGAGGCTGAACAAATGGCACAAATGCGCAGAAACGATCACAACGGGAGAACGCCAATGAGACTGACACTCCGCCGTTCRACAACGAGTGCTATATTCGGCCTGACGTCCACAGTCCTCGCCTGCGCAGCGGGTGTCGTTTCGGCTCAAGCCGATGACGGGAAGCCTGTTAAGGGAGGCACGGTCGTTGCAGCGCTAAACGCGACGACGATCCCGACCCTCAACACTCAGCTGACGTCATCGGTCCCCGCATTGTTTGCGGCCGATGTGTGGGCCGACGGCCTGATGACTTACGATCGCGAAGGAAAGCGCCTTCCCCGGCTGGCGAGCCGGTGGGACGTCTCGGAGGATGGCAAGACCTATACCTTTCATCTGCGCGAAGGCGTGAAGTGGTCGGACGGCAAGCCGTTCACCGCCGAGGATGTCGTCTTCACGCTCATGGATTTCGGCAAGTACAACACCTATCTCACCAAGCTCATGCCGCTGATCGAGGATGCGTCCGCCCCGGATGCAAAAACCTTTGTCTTGAAGCTCAAGCAGCCTTTGACGGCAACGCTCGACCTCTTCGACAAGGAGGTCTTTCCCCTGATGCCGAAGCATGTCTATCAGGGGCAGGACATCGCTACCCATCCCGCCAACCGCGCACCCGTCGGCCTCGGGCCGTTCAAGTTCAAAAGCTGGGAGAGCGGGCAATCGATCACCTTCGTCCGCAACGAGAATTATTGGGAGAGCTCCAAGCCCTATCTCGACTCCGTGGTGTTCGCGCTGATCCCAGCCCCGCAACAGCGCCTCAATGCGATCGTCAATGGCGAGGTGAACTGGTTCCGCCCCGAGGTGGTGCAGGTCAAGGCCACGCAGGATGCTGCGAAGAACGGCAAGATCAAGGTTGTGCAGATCGTCAACAACGCTCCTGAAACTGCCGTCGTCGATCTGAATTTGACCCGTGGGCCGACAAAGGACATCAAGGTTCGCCAAGCACTCTTCCATGCCATCGACCGCCAGCGCATCGTGCAGGATGTCTTCCAGGGCCTGGCGGACACGGCCAAGAATGCCATTCCGACCCAGTTCAAGAACCTGCACGACACATCGATCAACTACGACACGCTTTACGCCTACGATCCCGTAAAAGCCGGCAAGATGCTCGATGAGGCAGGCTATCCGCTCAAGAACGGAAAGCGCTTCAGCATCGAGCTGACCGTGATCAACAAGCCTCCCTACGATGCAGTGGCGCAGGTTGTGCAATCGCAGTGGGCGGCCATCGGCATCGATGTCAAGCTGAGCTCTCTCGACCAGCAGATCTGGACGGACAAGGTCTATACGAAGCGCGACTTCGACGCCTCTGTCATCTCGCTCACGGGGCGCACCAATCCCGTCCTCGGCGTTGATCGCAGCTTCGTCTGCAACGAGGGCAACGTCCCTTTCGCGAACCCGACCGGCTACTGCAATCCCGAATTCGACAAGGTCGCCCTTGACGCTTCGGCGGCGCCGCTCAGCGAACAGAAGGCTCACTATAAGAAATATGCGGAGATCGTCGCGCGGGATCTGAACCAGCTTGCCTTGACCAATGCGCAGGTCTTCGAGGCGGTGACGACCAACCTGAAGGGACTGGACGGGCAGTTCAACTTCTCGTTCAACACGCACCCGAACTGGGCCGAGGCCTGGCTGCCGGAAAGCGAGCAGTAAAGCGCCCACTTGCATCTGCGATGCAGCCCATGAGGCTGCATCGCACCATCTTATCTCCTGAGAGGACATCGCCTTGCATATTGACGTAACTTCGATGATGCGACCACGCTCAGTCGCAATTGTTGGCGCATCCGCGAAACGAATGACGCAAGGCAATGTCGTCATCAGCAACCTGAAGGAATGGGGCTATGCCGGTCCCGTTCTCCCGGTCCATCCTGAGGCCAAGGAAATCGACGGACTGAGCGCAATCAACTCCGTGGCCGATCTCCCGCGCGACACGGATCTCGCGATTGTCGCAATCCCTGCCGCTCACGTTTCTGGTATGCTCAATGAACTTGAGCAAAGCCCCGTGCGGTCGGCCATCGTGTTCACGAACGGCTTCACCGATGAACAGGAGAAGTCCATCCGCGCGTTCGGGCAGTCCAGCCGTATCACGGTTCATGGGCCCAATTGCATGGGACTCGTGAACTTCACGGATTCCATTCCTCTATATCCCGCGCGCCCATCCAAGCGCCTGAGGCCTGGCCGGGTTGCCCTGGTTGCGCAATCGGGATCGGCTGCGATTTCCGTGATGAACTCGACCCTCGCCGGGTTCTCGAAGGTCGTCACGATGGGCAGCGAGTTTCACGTCGCCGCCGCCGATTACATCCGCTGGCTGGCCGACGACGACGCGACGAGTGCGATTGGCGTCGTGGCGGAATCGATCAAGGATCCTGTGGCTCTGGCCTATGCCGCCGAAGCAGTCCATGCGGCAGGAAAGTCGCTGATCTTCCTGAAGGTCGGGCGCTCCGTCAGTGGGCTTGCGGCCACGCAGGCTCATACCGGCGCGCTGGTCAGCAGCAGCGATGCCTACGACGACTTTTTCAAGTCGACAGACATCGCCGTCGTATCGGATTACGACGAGCTCATTGCGTCGCTGGAATGCGGCGCAGTATCCAAGAGAATGGTCGGGGGAAGCTCCATTGGGATCGTCGGCATTTCCGGCGGCCAAACCGCTCTCGCCTGCGACATTGCCGAGATGAGTGGGATCGAGGTTGCGCAGTTCAATGAAGCGACGGAGCAGCGGCTGCTGCAAGCCCTGCCGGGAGTCTCGGGCCATAATCCGGTCGACTTCGGCGCAAGCATCGGAGCAGACCGCAATCCCGAGGAGGCGATTGCCGCCGTGGCCGACGATGACGGCGTCGGGGCGATTGTGGCGTTTCAGGACTGCCAGGAAAGCCTCAATCCCGCGGGACTGGAAAACTACATGGGCATTCTGAATGTCTATGCGAAAACTGGCGGAGAATCGAAGAAGCCGCTCGTCGTGATCTCTCCGACCTCCGAGAACCTTCATCCGACCGTGATCGATCTGATGTTAGAACACAATGTGCCCCTGCTGCGGGGTCTGYGACCCGGACTTCGGGCTGTCGGCAATCTGGACCTCGGCAGGCCGGGCCGCGCCGCCGTCTGGGCCGATGCGCGCAAGCCGCATCGCCAGCCTTTCCATCCGAACGCAGCCTCCTTCCGCCGGGAATTGTCGGAGCGCTCCGGCCCGCTCGATCCGATAACGGCGTTTCGGCTTTTGCGGGAATACGATCTTCCTCTCGTCAAGTCGCTTGTCGTGAAGGATGCGGACGAGGCGGTTCATCGTTCGGGGGAAGTCGGATTCCCGATGGTGGTGAAGGTTGCCTCGTCCCAGATCCAGCATCGTTCCGACGTTGGCGGTGTCGTGCTCGGCGTTGAGGATGAGGCGTCGCTCCGGTCAGCCATCGCGTCGATCCGGAAGAATGTGAATGCGGCGTTGCCGGAAGCTGTCATCGACGGATACGAACTTCAGGAAGAAGTCATCGGCGGTATCGAAGCCATGGCCGGCTTCACCGCCGCAGCCCCTTTCGGTCCGCTCATGGTTCTGGGCAGCGGCGGTGTCACGGTCGAAATCGTGGCCGACCGCGCGGCGAAGCTTGGCCCGTTGAGCGAGGAAGATGCGCGGATGATGGTAGGCCGCACTAAGCTCTCCAAGATCCTGGACGGCTATCGCAACCTTTCGCCGAAGACGAGTTGGAATGGGCTTGTCCAGGCGGCGGTCAATCTATCGCGACTGGCCAGCGATCTTGATGGCGTGGTGGTCGCCTGCGATCTCAACCCGGTCGTCATCCGAAAAGGAAGCGGCGATGTCAGGATCGTCGATGCTCTCTGCATCTGTTCGTGAGCGATGGGATTTGCCACCGATCCACTGGAGATTTGCTCGCCCATGTGGCGCATCCAGATCGAGCGCAGGTTCCATTGGCACGATGCCCGTCGGGTTGATGGATCTTGATGTGATGCATGTTCACGGCCTCTCCGATGCCAGGCATCCGGAAACCCTGGCTTCTACATAGGGAAGCAGGCGCACCAGTGCCGCCAGCCGCACAGGATGCCGCAAGGCGGCCCGAGTCCGCCATCTCGGGTCCAAAGCGGCTTGACGTGGGGCCTATTGTAAGACAGGTACAAGGGGCGGCCGGGACACCCGGCCCGCCACCGAAAGGGGTTAAGGAACGAGCGTTCCAACCACCCCCGGCCTTCCTCGGAAGGGCCTGTAGCTCAATGGTTAGAGCCGGCCGCTCATAACGGTCTGGTTGCAGGTTCGAGTCCTGCCGGGCCCACCAAACCCCTTAACCAAGGGGCCAAATTCCTTAGCTCACAACGGTTTCAGCCCGCGCTGGGGTGTTGAACGCACCCCGATTCGTTGAACATACTGTTGAACATGAGCGACTCAGTGAGTGCCTCCACCAACCTGACCAAGCGCGGCTCGACCTACCAGTTCGTCCTGCGCGTCCCCAAGGATGTCGTCGACGAGATCGGCAAGCGGCGCATCCAGTTCTCCCTCGGGACCGGCAACGAGATCGAGGCCCGGCGCCTGGCCTTGCCGGAGGCCGAGAAGTGGGAGAAGCGGTTCGCCGAGATCCGGGCGAAGAAGGGCCTCGTGGCCGAGCGGCCGGTCGCCGGGGCACTGGACACGACGGGCTGGACCTGGCCCGCCTGGGAGGCACTGGCCGCCTGGTGGAGGCATCCCTGCTCGAGGACGACCTCCAAGCCCGGCTCAAGTTGTCGACCGGGGACGGCTTGGTGGACCCGGCTAAAATGGCCAGGCGGGGGGCGGAGTGGCTCGCCCGGGCGAAGGGCTACGCGGAGACCCTGCGCGACTATACGCTTGAAGACTATGCCGAGCAGCGCCTCATGTGGCTCCAGGGCGTGCTCGGTTTGCTCGGCGTCCGGCTGCAGAAGGGCACGGCTTACTTCGAGCGTTTCCTCGCGGCCTGCCTCGCCGCAGAAATCCGGTCGACCGATCAGATGATCCTACGCGAGACCAAGCGGCAGGGCTTCGGACTCACGCATCCCGACGCAGTGCAGGGCCCGTGGCGCCGTGCTGCGCCCGCGTATGCAGAGACGCTGGCTGTTCCGATCATCGTGCCGTCCAACGCCGCGCCCGCCGTCGCCGCGCAGCCTGCGTCCGGACACACGCTCGCCGACTGTTTGGTGAAGTGGAAGGAGCGTCGGGTGGTCGAGAAGAAGCCCATTGACCCACACCTGACGAGCGACATGGAGAACACGTTCGCGAGGTTCTTTGAGTATGCGAAGATCGACGACATCGGGCTGATCACACGCAAGATGGTGGTAAATTTCCGCGACGATTTCGCTAAGCAGGAAAACTATACGGCGGGGACGATCAACAAGAAGATCGGTTACATCCTGAACATGAGCAAGGTTGCCGCGGGCGCTGGATGGATCGACCAGGACCTCGGCCGCGGCTACTACCTGAACGCCGCTGGCGACGAGGATCAGCGTGAGCCGTACACGGGTGAACAACTCAAGACGATCTTCGGGCACAAGTTGTTCACCGATGGATGGCGCCCGAAGTCTGTGAAAGCGTTGGGGGAGTTCGGTTTCTGGTTTCCGCTCATCTCTGCAACGCATGGCATGATCACATCAGAAGTGCTGCAGTTGGGCCCTGATACAGTCGGTCCTCACCCCGAAGCGAAGGATGTCATGGTCTTCACGGTGACTACGGCCGGCGGACGCAAGGTCAAGGCCCTGGCGCGCAAGCGTGCCGTGCCGATCCGTCAGGAGCTGCGCACAAGCCGCACGGATGGCCGGTCCATTGTCGCGGCGGAAGTCGGCGATGGTCTTGAAGTCCGGCATCAAGCGGCCGGTCAGCCACATCAGCTCGAGGTTGCGCTGGGTCTCTCGTTCGAGCCGGCGGCTGGAGGGGACGCGGTTGAGGTAGCCGTAGATGTAGATCTTGAGCAGGGTGGCAAGATGATAGGCGGGCCGGCCCGTCGCCTCCGGCAAAGCCGAGGGCTGCCAGATCCAGTTCATCGACAAAAGCTTCGACGATGCGCACAGGATTGTCGGGCGCCACATAGTCGTCCAGGCAATCAGGAAGCAGGGTGGCCTGCCGGCGGTCTTCCCCTTCAACGAAACGCTTCATCCTGCCCTCCGCTGATCAGCACCAGCTTAGCAGATAAAGGCGCTTCCACACAGCCTGGACCCGGAGCGGTCCTTCCACGCAGAGGTGAGTTAGTGTGACTTGCCGATAGGGCAGGACAAGTACAGCCCACCTCAATGAGCCGATGCCGTCTATCTCGAATGTTTCCTTGTTGAGCTTATGCGAGAGTCACAGGGGCCGCCGGCCTCTCTCATCGCGGCATCTGCTGATCCTGGGACAAGACGGGAGGCATGACCCGGCTAAAGCTCGACGAACTCCTTGATCACCTCGGACTCGGGTGTCGACCATGTCGGAACGAGATTGGGGGCCCTTACTGAGGCCGTCGCGATGGCTCGCGAGCGCCGCGACCGGCACGAGGCCACTGCGCATGGCCTTGAGGACCGTCTCGAAGTCGCGCCGTGTGGCATTGCGGCGGCCCAGCAGTGACGTTTCACGCTTGTGGAACTCCGGATGGCTGAACGTGATGTCAGCTCTCACGATCGACAGGAGTACATGGGGGCCGCTGCGGCTGACCTAGGAGGAGCTCTTCAGCATTGCCTTCGGGCTTCCGGTCGCATCGAGGACGATGTCGAAGAAATCATCACCGATTGCGGCCTTGAGACGATCATCGACGTTTGGCGAAACCTCAAAGGCATGGTCGACACCGACCTCCTCGCAGCAGAACGCAGGCCGCTGCGTGTTCATGTCGAAAACGGATACCTCGGCACTCCACGCCGGAGCGCTGCACGCCGTGGGCGCCAGTTGGCCAGAAACTCGACCATCGCGGCCTCGTCCAGCCCCACGCCGGCCGCCGGCACGACGTTCCGTTCCGGTGCCGCAATGTGCTCGCAGGCTCCGCCATCACGGTGCGCCCAGCACCTGCAGGTTCTGGCAGCAGTTCGTCCTGCCCAGGAGGCAGGCGCGGCACATCCCGTGATAGAGATAAGGTTCTTTTCAGACGATGTCTCTTAGCTAGAGAATCGTATTGAGACCTATATCCATTTGGCGTAGGGCCAACATATTCGATCCAACTACCAAGCAATAGATCGTATTAAGCTTGGAATTTTCGCGATAAGAGCGATATTGTACACGTAAGCGCTGAGCCAAAGCAGGACTGATGGCCTTGATAAATCTGAGCCCCACTCGACGTAAACTCTCTGGCGCAGTCGCCTTTGCTGAGGTGAAAATAAGCTGTCTGTAGACCTCCAGAATCTCGGTCAAGTCGAACTCGTAAGGAGAATTGCAAAGCTTTTCACCGAAATACGTATGTCTAAGCTGGCATCCCATGGAGATGATGCCTTTGCTCTTGAAGTACGACAACAGCAGGTAAGTCAATCGCATCTTTGCGTCGATGGCCATGGACGAGAAACCGGTACGATGGAACCGCATGACATCTACGCAATCGTCGATGATGACTACACCTTGTGGGACTACRCGATTGAAAAATTCGATGAAGTCCCGGTCGATGCGGCCGTCAGCATCAAGCATCAGCACGGAGATTTTAGCACTGTGGGGAACCGCGCTCGCAGTATCGCCAACGTCTCCCATGACCACCTCGACAAGGTTCTCTACCCCGAAATCCCGAAGGTTGCGTTTGACAATCTCCAAGTGTCCTCGACCAAAGGTTACCACTCGTCCTGACCTTCCGGAGTCTCGCAAGCCCAAGGCAAGGGCAACAGTTGCTGCGCCGTGTGCCGTTCCGACTTCCACCATCAGCCCGCCCTCGGAAGTGCGAGCGGCCTCGTAGATGTGCTGGTAGATTGCCGGTGAAAGCATACCATCGCACTGGATAGCGATTTTTCTGAAGTTCGGTATTGAAGTCATGTCGACCTCCACTCGATCTATCGGGCGATCCTCTTCGGCCTTGCTCCAACTAGTTCTTTATCTTGGGGGCTGCATGCACCGACGCTCATACTGTCTAGGTTGCGCCCTTTGATGGCCAAGTTATCTGAGGGGCACGTGGCCAAGGAAAAAGATCTGGCCTAAGTCAATCAATGAAGTCTTCAATCACGAGTGCCGTATGAAAGGCTGTAGATCCTTTCAGCGTCTTATAAACGGCCTGGAAATCAGCTGCTCGGCACCTGTCAAAAGCGATCCTTATTAGTGCCTCCTGGATCGCTAAACGCTATTGGCTTCGCATTTGAATGTTGGCTCTGTTAAACAACCTGTCAAGCCACTGGATGAAGCCGGCTAGCGCGGTACAGATTGGGTCTCACGAGGTTTGCGTAACGGAGCCCCGGCGGTTGCCACATCAGATACGCAGGCAAGGCCAATCTAATTTATGCCCTGGAGAGTACTCGGATGAAACCTGCGGGGCAGCCTAAGCTAGCTCTGGAGGCTCCAACTGATCTTCCCTCGCATTGATGGACACTCTTGCTAAGCTCCTGCGGGAGCGGAAAGGCGTTCGATGACGAAGATGAGGCGAGACTTCACGCCGGAATTCAAACGAGAGGCCGTAGCGCTTTTGGAGAACAGCGGCCGACCTCTCATGCAAATCGCAACAGAGTTGGGGATCTCCCCTCCATGCTGCGGAACTGGCGGGCGGTGGTCAACGGTGCCGCCCCTCGATCGAAGGCTGGCTCCAGGACTCCGGCGCCCAGTACGTCTCCGATGACCTTTCCGGCCGATCAGGCGGCGGAGATCGCGCGGCTGCGGCGTGAACTCGATCGCACGCGCATGGAGCGCGATGTCTTAAAAAACCGATCGGCATCTTCGCCGAGATGCCCAAATGAGGTTTCGCTTCATCGAGCAGCATGCCTGCACCTATCCGGTGCGGCTCATGTGCCGCGTGCTCCAGGTCTCGCCCAGCGGCTTCTACGCTGGGCGATCCCGGCCCGAGAGCGCCAGGGCCAAGGCCAATCGAAGCCTCCTCCAGGATGTTCAGCGCCTCCATGGTCAGCATCGGGGCCGCTATGGCAGCCCGCGCATACACGCAGCTTTGCGCGCCGAGGGGCATTAGGTCAGCCGCGGCCGGGTTGAGCGGCTGATGCGCCGGCACGGCATTCGGGCCCTGGCCCGCCGCCGCTTCCGACCGACCACGACCGACAGTCGCCACGCACTGCCGATTGCGCCCAACCTGCTGCAACAGAAGTTCACGGTGTCAGAGCCCAACCGCGTGTGGTTGGCCGACATCACCTACATTCCTACCGTTGGGGGCTGGCTCTACCTGGCGGTGGTGCTGGATCTGGCAACCCGGAAGGTGGTTGGTTGGTCGATGCGCGATCACATGCGCACCGAACTCGCCCTGGGAGCCCTGATCATGGCCGCCCAGCGACAACAACCAGGTCCTGACCTCATTCATCATTCGGATCGCGGGAGCCAATACGCAGCCGGGGCGTATGGCCGGCAGTTGTCTCTGATCAGGGCCAAGCCATCCATGAGCCGAGCAGGTTGCTGCTATGACTGTGAGAATATCAGAGCCGCTCGGAGGGCCTGACCCTTGTTATGATTGACCGCGTGTCATTGCGTTGACGTGTCGGCCTTCCGGGCGGCACCTGACGGTCTGCTGTCGCGTGACTTGATAGGAGCTTGAGGGCACTCGTCCCGTCACAGTCCTGTCCGCCTGCAGGTTCCCGCCAGGGCCTGACCCGCGGAGGACCAGGAATGCATGACAC
>NZ_JBFUMH010000102.1:0-38016 GCF_054049475.1 Microvirga sp. P5_D2
GGGTGAGTTCGGCGTGTATCTCGTGTCGGACGGCACCAACAAGCCGTATCGCTGCAAGGTCCGCGCTCCTGGGTTCGCTCACTTGCAGGGGATGGATTTCATGTGCCGAGGCCACATGCTGGCTGACGTCGCAGGAATCCTGGGTTCCATCGACATCGTGTTCGGTGAGGTGGATCGGTGAGATCTTTAGCCACAATCGCTAAGATCGGCGGTGTGGCAGTCACAGCGATGATGTCCCTTTTTATGAGTGGCGCTATTGCTTGGGCAATCACCTACTTCCTGATCGATGGTTCCGAACCAGAAAATCCCGGAACCGATCTGGGAGCGGGTATAGCCTTTCTAGGGCTGAGCCTCTTTTTAGCTCCGATTGGAGTGATTGGAGGTGGAGCATTAGGTGTAAGGTTTTTGTTTAAGAGCAAGGAGAACGGCGGGCAGGATACAATGCACGCTAACCTTGCTAGTACGAGGTAAAGATGGCCGTTCGTAAGCTCGCGCCTGAAGAAATGCAGCCCAAGAGCTTCGTGTTCTCCCCCGAGACCGAGGCTTTCGCTGACCAGCAGATCGCCAAGTACCCGCCCGACCGCCAGGCCTCGGCGGTGATCGCGCTGTTGTGGAAGGCGCAGGAGCAGGCCGGTGGCTGGCTGCCTCGCAAGGCTATAGAGGCCGTGGCCGCCCGCCTGCAGATGCCCGACATCCGCGTGATGGAAGTGGCGACCTTCTACACGATGTTCAACCTCGAGCCGGTTGGAAAGCATTTCATCCAGTTCTGCGGCACCACGCCCTGCGTGCTGCGCGGCGCGGGCGACATCAAGAAGGTGCTCGAGAAGCGCATCGGCGAGCAGAACCACGTGACTGCCGACGGCAAGTTCTCGTGGCTCGAGGTCGAGTGCCTGGGCGCATGCTCCAATGCGCCGATGGTGCAGATCAACGACGATTACTACGAAGACCTGACCACCGAGAATTTCGAGAAGCTTCTCGACGATCTCGCTGCAGGCCGCCCGGTGAAGGCCGGCTCGCAGATCGGCCGCAACCGCTCCGAGCCTTTCGAGGCCGTGAACACCCTTCTGGACCCTTCGCTTTACGACGGCTCGGTGGTCGGTGCGTGGCGCAAGCGCTTCGAGGAGCAGGCAAAGCCCGCCGAAACCGGCGAGGCTCAGGCCGCAACTGCATCCGTTCCGCAGGAAGTCAAAGCGGCAAAGCCGACCGCTGGCCGCGCCATCGAGAGCGATGCCGCCGACACGCCGGCCAAGCGCGCCAAGGAAGGCGAGGCTCCGATCAAGCCGGTCGATCAGAAGGAAGCCAGCGATCCTTCCCGCGCGACCAAGGTCGAGCCTCGGACGGAAGATGCTTCAAAACCTGCTCCGCAGAGCAACAAATCGTATGTGACGACGCCGGGTGAGGGCGCTACTCCGGCAAGCCCCACGACACCTGAAGCCGGGACGCCTCCGTCCCAGGCCGAGACGCGTCGTGACGGCAGCGAGAGCAAGCCGGGCGTTGTTGTCGACAAAGACAACAAGACGTCCTGAGGGGAGTGATTGGGAATGCTTCAGGACAAAGATCGTATCTTCACCAACCTCTACGGCTTCCATTCGCCGGGGCTCGAAGCCTCGAAGATGCGCGGCGCTTGGGACGGAACCAAGTTCCTGCTCGAGAAGGGCCGGGACTGGATCGTCGATGAGATGAAGGCATCCGGCCTGCGCGGCCGTGGCGGCGCGGGCTTCCCGACGGGCCTGAAATGGTCGTTCATGCCCAAACAGTCGGATGGCCGTCCGCATTACCTCGTCGTCAATGCCGACGAGTCGGAGCCGGGCACCTGTAAGGACCGTGAGATCATGCGGAACGATCCGCATCTCCTGGTCGAGGGCTGCCTCATCGCCTCCTTCGCCATGGGCGCGCACGCGGCCTACATCTACATTCGCGGCGAGTACATCGCCGAGCGTCACGCGCTCCAGCGCGCGGTGGACGAGGCCTATGAGGCCGGTCTCATCGGCAAGAACAACATCCACGGCTATCCCTTCGATCTCTATGTCCACCATGGTGCAGGCGCTTACATCTGCGGCGAGGAGACGGCTCTCATTGAGAGCATGGAAGGCAAGAAGGGCATGCCGCGCCTGAAGCCGCCGTTCCCGGCGAATATGGGCCTCTACGGCTGCCCGACGACGGTGAACAACGTGGAATCGATTGCGGTCGCGGGCACCATCCTGCGCCGCGGCGCCTCCTGGTTCTCCAGCATCGGTCGCCCCAACAATGTGGGCACCAAACTGTTCTGCGTGTCGGGCCACGTGAATAAGCCCTGCAACGTGGAAGAGGCCATGGGCCTGACCTTCCGCGAGTTGATCGACCGCCATTGCGGCGGTATCCGCGGCGGCTGGGACAACCTGCTCGCTGTCATTCCAGGCGGTTCGTCGGTGCCTTGCGTGCCCGCTGATCAGATCATCGACGCGCCGATGGATTTCGACACCCTGCGCAACCTGCGCTCGGGTCTTGGCACCGCCGCCGTGATCGTCATGGACAAGTCCACCGACATCGTGCGCGCCATCGCCCGCATCTCGTATTTCTACAAGCACGAGAGCTGCGGCCAGTGCACACCGTGCCGTGAAGGCACGGGCTGGATGTGGCGCGTGCTGAACCGCATGGCCGAGGGCCGCGCCCAGAAGCGCGAAATCGACATGCTGCTCGAAGTCTCGACCCAGATCGAAGGCCACACCATCTGCGCGCTCGGCGACGCGGCGGCATGGCCGGTCCAGGGTCTGATCCGCCACTTCCGTCACGAGATCGAGAAGCGGATCGACGACTACGCGGCGAACCCGCATTCAGAATCCGTCATGATCGCGGCGGAGTGAGAGTAGAGATGGCAAAGATCATCGTTGATGGCGTCGAGGTTGACGTCCCCGCCGAATACACGCTGCTCCAGGCCGCCGAGGTGGCGGGCGCGGAAGTTCCGCGCTTCTGCTTCCATGAACGGCTCTCGATCGCCGGCAATTGCCGCATGTGCCTTGTCGAGGTGAAAGGCGCGCCGAAGCCGGTGGCCTCCTGTGCCTGGGGCGTTCGCGATTGCCGTCCGGGCCCCAATGGCGAGCCGCCGGAAATCTCGACCAAGTCGCCGACGGTCAAGAAGGCGCGCGAGGGTGTGATGGAGTTTCTCCTGATCAACCACCCGCTCGATTGCCCGATCTGCGACCAGGGTGGCCAGTGCGACCTGCAGGATCAGGCCATGGCCTACGGCGTCGATACCAGCCGCTACCATGAGAACAAGCGCGCGGTGACCGACAAGTATCTCGGCCCGTTGGTGCGCACCTCCATGAACCGCTGCATCCACTGCACCCGCTGCGTGCGCTTCACCGCCGAGGTGGCGGGCGTGCCGGACATGGGCGCCCTGTGGCGCGGCGAGGATATGGAGATCACGAGCTATCTCGAGCGGGCGCTCGGCTCCGAGCTGCAGGCCAACGTGGCGGATCTCTGCCCGGTCGGCGCACTCACCCACAAGCCCGAGTCCTTCCACTTCCGTCCGTGGGAGCTCACCAAGACCGATTCTGTCGACGTGATGGATGCGGTCGGCTCCGCGATCCGCGTCGATTCCCGTGGCCGCGAGGTCATGCGCATTCTGCCGCGCGTGAATGAGGCGGTGAACGAGGAGTGGATCTCCGACAAGACCCGCCACGTGGTGGACGGCTTGCGCCTCCAGCGCCTCGACCGCCCCTTCGTGCGCGAGAACGGCCGCCTGCGTCCGGCCTCCTGGCAGGAGGCTTTCGCCACCATCGCCGCCAGGGTGAAGGGCGTTGCCCATAACCGCATCGGCGCCATCGTCGGCGACCTCGCTGCTGTCGAAGAGATGTTTGCCCTGAAGCTCCTCATGCAGAGCCTCGGTGTCACGAACATCGACGCCCGTCAGGACGGCACGGCGCTGTCCTCGGCTTACGGCCGCGGCTCCTATCTCTTCAACTCCACCATTGCCGGCATCGAGGATGCGGACGCGATCCTGATCGTGGGTTCCAACCCGCGCATTGAGGCATCGCTCGTCAATGTGCGCATCCGCAAGCGCTGGCGCGTGGCTCCGCCGCCGATCGCGCTGATCGGCGAGAATGCGGACCTGACCTATCCCTATGAATATCTCGGTGCAGGTCCCGATACCCTGGCTGAGTTGGTCGCCGGTCGCCACAGCTTCATCGAGAAGCTAAAAGGTGCCGAGCGTCCGCTGATCATCGTGGGGCAGGGCGCTCTCTCGCGTCCGGACGGTCTTGCGATCCTCTCCGCCGTTGCGCAACTCGCTCGCGACGTGAACGCGGTGACGGATAACTGGAACGGCCTCTCGGTCCTGCACACCGCCGCCTCCCGCGTCGGCGCGCTCGATCTCGGCCTCGTGCCGGGCGAGGGCGGCCTGACGGCTCAGCAGATGGCGCAGGGTGGCGTCGAGGTGCTGTTCAACCTCGGTGCCGACGAGATCGACATCGCCCCCGGCGCTTTCGTGATCTACCAGGGCACCCACGGCGACCGTGGCGCTCACCGCGCCGACGTGATCCTGCCGGGCGCGACCTACACGGAAAAGTCCGGCACCTATGTGAACACGGAAGGCCGTGTGCAGATCGCCAACCGCGCCGCCTTCGCTCCGGGCGAGGCGCGTGAGGATTGGGCGATCCTGCGTGCCCTGTCGGACGTGCTGGGCCACCGCCTGCCGTTCGACTCGCTCAACGGCCTGCGCGCGAAGCTCTATGCGAGCCATTCGCATTTCGCCGCCATCGACACGGTCCAGCCTGCCGATACCGGCTCTGCCGTCCAGGCGCTCGCCGGTATCGGCGGCACGCCGGGCCGTGAAGCTTTCGTGAGTCCGGTGGAGGACTTCTATCTGACGAACTCCATCGCCCGCGCTTCCGGCGTCATGGCCGAGTGCTCCGCGCTCGCCCGCGACCTGAAGCTCGAAGCGGCTGAGTAAGGGAGGAGAGATCCATGGAATTGGGAGATATCCTCCTCGCAGTCGCGATCATGCTGGGCAAGAGCCTGCTCCTGCTCGTCGCGTTGCTCGTCTTCATCGCCTATGCGCTCTATGCCGACCGTAAGGTCTGGGCGGCGGTTCAGCTGCGTCGCGGCCCGAACGTGGTCGGCCCCTGGGGCTTGCTGCAATCCTTCGCGGATCTGCTCAAATTCGTGCTGAAGGAGCCGATCATCCCGGCTCCTGCCAACAAGGGCATGTTCCTGCTGGCACCCCTGGTGTTCTGCACCACCTCGCTCGCCGCCTGGGCGGTGATCCCGCTCGATGCGGGCTGGGCGATGGCCGACATCAATGTGGGCATTCTGTATATCTTCGCGATCTCGTCGCTCGGCGTCTACGGCGTCATCATGGGCGGCTGGGCCTCGAACTCGAAGTACCCGTTCCTCGGCGCTCTCCGCTCGGCGGCGCAGATGGTGTCCTACGAGGTCTCCATCGGCTTCGTCATCGTGACCGTGCTCATGTGCGCCGGTACGCTGAACCTGTCGGGCATCGTGGAATCGCAGAACTCCAGCCTCGGCATCCTGGGCTGGTACTGGTTGCCGCTCTTCCCGATGTTCGTGGTGTTCTTCATCTCGGCCATGGCCGAGACGAACCGCCCGCCCTTCGACCTTCCGGAAGCGGAATCGGAGCTGGTGGCCGGCTACATGGTGGAATATTCCTCCACCCCGTACCTGCTGTTCATGCTCGGTGAATACGTGGCCATCATGACCATGTGCGCGCTCGGCACCATCCTGTTCCTCGGCGGCTGGCTGTCCCCGATCCCGTTCGCGCCCTTCACCTGGGTGCCCGGCGTAATCTGGTTCGTGCTGAAGGCGAGCTTCCTCTTCTTCCTCATCGCCATGATGAAGGCCCTCGTGCCTCGCTATCGCTACGATCAGCTCATGCGCCTGGGCTGGAAGGTTTTTCTTCCGCTGTCGCTTGCCATGGTGATCATCGTGGCAGGCGTGCTGATGGTGACCGGCAATGCGCCGGGCATGCGCTAAGGAGATCGATATGAAGATCGGTCAATTCTTCAACGCCCTTCTGCTCAGGGAATTCGTGGTGGGCTTCGCGCTGACCATGAAATATTTCTTCAAGCCGAAGGCGACGCTGAACTACCCCTTCGAGATGGGCCATCGCGGGCCTCGCTTCCGTGGCGAGCATGCGCTGCGCCGCTACCCCAACGGGGAAGAGCGCTGCATCGCCTGCAAGCTCTGCGAGGCCATCTGCCCGGCCCAGGCCATCACTATCGAGGCCGGCCCGCGCCGCAATGACGGCACCCGCCGCACGACGCGCTACGACATCGACATGGTGAAGTGCATCTATTGCGGCATGTGCCAGGAGGCCTGCCCGGTGGACGCCATCGTGGAAGGTCCGAACCTGGAATTCTCCGTGGAGACCCGCGAGGAGCTCTATTACGACAAGGCCAAGCTTCTCGATAACGGGGAGCGCTGGGAGCGTGAGATCGCGCGTAACCTCGCGAAGACCGCACCCTACCGGTAAAAAACCGGAACCTGCCCAGTGAAGGGCAGGGGGCAAACATGCCCGGCGGGTTGTCCCCGTCGGGTCGGGATTTTATAGACAGACTACCGGATTCGCCGGGGTCACGTCGGAAGGGGCCGCCTTTGGCGGCTTGAGTTTGAGCATGACGGTAACCGCCGCCTTCTTTTATCTGTTCGCGACGATCACGATCGCTTCGGGCTTCATGGTCATCGCCTCGCGCAATCCTGTGCAGTCGGTACTGTTCCTGATCCTCGCCTTCGTCAACGCGGCTGGGCTGTTCCTGATGATGGGAGCGGAGTTCCTGGCGATGATCCTGATCATCGTCTATGTGGGTGCGGTCGCAGTGCTGTTCCTCTTCGTCGTCATGATGCTCGACGTGGACTTCGCGGCCCTCCGCCAGGGCTTCCTGCAGTACCTGCCCGTCGGCGGCCTGATCGGCATCGTGCTCCTGATCGAGCTGATCTTCGTGGTGAGCGCTTATGTGGTCGATCCCGGCCTCGTCCGCTCGCCTGCGGTTCCGATTCCGGCTCCCGACGTCATGACCAACACCGAAGCGTTGGGCCAAGTGCTCTACACCCGCTATTTCTACTTCTTCCAGGCCGCTGGCCTGATCCTGCTGGTGGCCATGATCGGCGCCATCGTGCTGACCCTGCGCGAGCGGGTTGGCGTGAAGCGCCAGGACATCTCGAAGCAGAACGCCCGCACGCAGGAAACCGCCGTCGAGGTGCGGAAGGTTCCCTTCCGCCAGGGCATCTAAGGAGACACGTGATGGTTATCGGACTGGGCCATTATCTCACCGTCGCCGCCGTGCTCTTCACGCTCGGCGTGTTCGGCATCTTCGTGAACCGGAAGAACGTGATCGTCATCCTGATGTCGATCGAGCTCATCCTGCTCGCCGTGAACATCAACATGGTGGCCTTCTCCACCCAMCTGAACGATATCGTCGGCCAGGTCTTCGCCCTGCTGATCCTCACGGTCGCGGCGGCGGAGGCGGCCATCGGCCTCGCTATTCTGGTGGTCTTCTTCCGCAACCGCGGCTCCATCGCGGTTGAAGACGTGAACATGATGAGGGGCTAAGCCCTAAAGGCGAAGTAAACGAAAATGTATCACGCAATCGTCTTCCTGCCGCTCGTCGGCTTCCTCATCGCAGGCCTCTTCGGACGCCTGATCGGACATCGTCCGAGTGAGATCATCACCACGGCGCTGCTCTTCGTGTGCGCGGTCCTGTCCTGGGTGTCCTTCATCAGCGTCGGCTTCGGCGAGGAGCCGATGCACCGGATCCAGGTGGCCCAGTGGATGTCCGTCGGCGACCTTCAGGTCGACTGGGCGTTCCGCATCGACACGCTCACCGCCATGATGCTGGTGGTGGTCAACACCGTGTCAGCGCTCGTGCATCTCTATTCCATCGGCTACATGCACGAGGATCCGCACCGCTCGCGCTTCTTCGCCTACCTGTCGCTTTTCACCTTCGCCATGCTCATGCTGGTGACGGCTGACAACCTCGTCCAGATGTTCTTTGGCTGGGAAGGCGTGGGTCTGGCGAGCTATCTGCTCATCGGCTTCTGGTACAAGAAGGACTCGGCCAACGCTGCTGCCATGAAGGCCTTCATCGTCAACCGCGTCGGCGATTTCGGCTTCCTGCTCGGCATTTTCACCCTGTTCGTGCTGTTCAACGGCGTGACCTTCGAGTCGATCTTCCCGCGCGTGGCTGAGTTCGAGAACGCCAAGTTCATGTTCCTCGGCATCGAGTGGCACGCCCTGACGATCGCCTCGTTGCTGCTCTTCATGGGCGCCATGGGCAAGTCGGCGCAGTTCCTGCTCCACACCTGGCTGCCGGACGCCATGGAAGGCCCGACTCCGGTCTCCGCGCTCATCCACGCCGCCACCATGGTGACGGCCGGCGTGTTCATGGTCGCGCGGATGTCGCCGGTCTTCGAATATGCGCCTGCGGCTCTGACCTTCGTCACCGTCATCGGCGGCATCACGGCCTTCTTCGCCGCGACCGTGGGTCTGGTGCAGAACGACATCAAGCGCGTGATCGCGTATTCGACCTGCTCGCAGCTCGGCTACATGTTCGTGGGTCTTGGCGTAGGCGCCTATGGCGCCGGCGTGTTCCACCTCTTCACGCACGCTTTCTTCAAGGCCCTATTGTTCCTGGGCGCCGGCTCCGTGATCCATGCCATGCATCACGAGCAGGACATGCGCTATATGGGGCACCTGCGCCGCTACATCCCGCTCACCACGGCGATGATGGCGATCGGCACCCTGGCGCTGACCGGCTTCCCGTTCACGGCAGGCTACTACTCCAAGGATGCGATCATCGAGGCGGCTTATGCGTCGCATAGCCCGGCCGGCAACTTCGCCTTCCTGGCGACCGTTGCCGCAGCCCTCATGACCTCGTTCTATTCCTGGCGTCTGTTCTTCATGACGTTTGAGGGCAACGCCCGCTGGTCGCACGCCGACCATCACGCTCACGGCCATCACGAGGGCGTGGAGCACGACGAACACGACCACGATGTGGAGCCCGCAACTCATGCGGACCACGAGCACGGCCACCACGGCCATGGGGCGCATACGCCTCATGAGAGCCCGCTGGTGATGCTGGTGCCGCTGATCGTGCTCGCCATCGGCGCGGTCGTTGCCGGCATCCTGTTCCACGGCGCCTTCATCGGCGAGGGCTACCAGGAATTCTGGAAGGGTGCGCTCTATACCCGCCCGGACAATCACATCCTGGAAGAGATGCATCACCTCCCGGGCTGGGTGCCGCTGCTACCGACCGTGATGATGATCCTCGGTTTCGTGCTGGCGGTGTACATGTACATCGTCGATACCAAGCAGCCGGTGCGGCTCGCGGCGGATCACCCGATCCTATACCGCTTCCTGCTCAACAAGTGGTATTTCGACGAGCTCTACGACGCGATCTTCGTCCGTCCCGCCATGGCCATCGGCCGCTTCTTCTGGCGCACGGGCGACCAGAAGATCATCGATGGTCTCGGGCCTGACGGCATCTCGGCCCGCGTCCTCGATGTGACGCGCGGCGCGGTTCGCATGCAGACCGGCTACGTCTACCACTACGCCTTCGCGATGCTGATCGGTGTTGCGGCTCTCGTGACCTTCTATCTCTTCAGGGGAGCCCATTAATGTTCGGCTTCGGCATCCTCTCCGGCCTGCTCATCCTGCCGCTCGTCGGCGCGGCCTTCATCCTGACGCTGCGCAACGACAGCGAGGCGGCGCGCTCCAACGCCCGCTGGGCAGCGCTCGCCACCACGCTCGCCACCTTCGTCCTCTCGCTGGTGGCCTGGAGCCGCTTCGATACGGCCACCGCCGCCTTCCAGCTGGTGGAAGTCCATCCCTGGCTCGCGGAGAACATCCGGTTCAAGCTCGGCGTCGACGGCTTCTCCATGCCGCTGATCCTGCTCACCACATTCCTGATGCCCTTCTGCATCCTGGCCTCGTGGGACTCCATCGAGTTCCGTGTGAAGGAATATTTCGTCGCCTTCCTCGTTCTCGAAACCACGATGATTGGCGTGTTCTGCGCGCTCGACCTCGTGCTGTTCTACCTGTTCTTCGAGGCGGGCCTCATTCCGATGTTCCTCATCATCGGCATCTGGGGCGGCAAGCGGCGCATCTACGCCAGCTTCAAATTCTTCCTCTACACACTGCTCGGCTCGGTGCTGATGCTGCTCGCCATCATGGCCATGTACTGGCAGGCGGGCACCACGGATATCCCGACGCTCCTCGCCTTCAAGTTCCCGTACAATCTGCAGCTCTGGCTGTGGCTCGCTTTCTTCGCCTCGTTCGCGGTGAAGATGCCCATGTGGCCGGTCCATACCTGGCTGCCGGATGCGCACGTGGAAGCGCCGACGGCGGGCTCGGTCATCCTGGCCGGCGTGCTCCTGAAGATGGGTGGCTACGGCTTCATCCGAGTCTCGCTTCCGATGTTCCCGGATGCGTCGCTCTATTTCGCGCCGTTCGTCTTCGCCCTGTCGGTGATCGCGATCATCTACACGTCGCTGGTCGCCCTCATGCAGGAGGACATGAAGAAGCTCATCGCCTACTCGTCGGTAGCGCATATGGGCTTCGTGACCATGGGCCTGTTCAGCATGAACGAGCAGGGCATCCAGGGCGCGATGTTCACCATGATCTCCCACGGCCTCGTCTCCGGCGCGCTCTTCCTTTGCGTCGGCGTGATCTACGACCGGATGCATACCCGTGAGATCAAGGCCTATGGCGGCCTCGTGAACCGCATGCCCATGTATGCGGTGGTGTTCATGATCCTCACCATGGCCAACGTGGCGCTTCCTGGCACCTCGGGCTTCATCGGCGAGTTCCTGACCCTCATGGGCGCGTTCCGCTCCAACACCTGGGTGGCGTTCTTCGCGACCTCGGGCGTGATCCTGTCGGCGGCCTATGCGCTCTGGCTCTATCGTCGCGTGGTGTACGGAGAGCTCGACAAGCCGGCTCTCCAGAACATCACCGATCTGAACCGCCGCGAGATCATCACCTTCGTGCCGCTCGTTCTCCTCGTAATCTATTATGGCGTGCAGCCCGGACCGATCCTCGACGCTTTCGCCGTGCCGACGGATGCGCTTATGCAGAACGTCCAGGCCGCGCTTGCAACCGTGAAAACGGCGGCCGTTGCCGCTCACTGAGGTCATGATGAACCCCGTCTTCACCATTCCCGCTTTCGGACCCGCGCTGCCGGAGATCATCCTGGCCGCCGGCGCCCTTGTCCTCATCCTGTTCGGCGCGATCCGTGGCGAGCGCTCCGGTGAGACGATGAATTTCATTGCTCTCGCGCTTCTCGCCGTCGCTTTCGTGGCGGTGCTGATGCTGCCGTCCGAGCGTGTCGAGACCATGAGCGGCTCCTTCGTGATCGATGGCTTCGCCAAGTTCATGAAGTCGCTGATCCTGCTCGGCTCCGCCGGCGGCGTGATCCTTTCCATGGATTACATGCGTCGCGAGGGCATCCTCCGGTTCGAGTACCCGATCCTCATCGTGCTCTCGACCATCGGCATGATGATGGTCACCTCCGCCAACGATCTCATCGCCCTCTATCTCGGCCTCGAGCTGCTCTCCCTGTCGTCCTACGTGATTGCTGCCTTCGACCGCGACAACGTTCGCTCCACGGAAGCGGGCCTGAAGTACTTCGTACTCGGCGCTCTCTCCTCCGGCATGCTGCTCTACGGCGCGTCGCTGGTCTACGGGTTCACGGGCAGCGTGTCCTTCCCGGTCATCGCGGGCGTGCTGCAGGGCCAGGTAGGGATCGGCGCCATCGTCGGCCTCGTGTTCGTGGCCGCCGGTATCGCCTTCAAGATCTCCGCCGTGCCGTTCCATATGTGGACGCCCGACGTCTATGAAGGCTCGCCGACTCCGGTGACGGCCTTCTTCGCCGCCGCTCCCAAGATGGCCGGCATGGCCATGGCGACCCGCGTGTTCATGGATGCGTTCCCGAACATCGTCGGCCAGTGGCAGCAGATCATCGTCTTCATCTCGATCGCATCCATGGCGCTCGGCTCCTTCGCCGCCATCGGCCAGCGCAACATCAAGCGCCTGATGGCCTATTCCTCTATCGGTAACGTGGGATATGCGCTGATCGGCCTTGCCGCCGGCACGGTCGAGGGCATTCAGGGCGTGGTTGTCTACATGGCGATCTATCTCGCCATGACGCTTGGCTCCTTCGCCGTCATCCTCGGCCTTCGCCGCGGGAAGGTGATGTACGAGAATGTCGAGGACCTGTCGGGCCTTGCCCGCACGCATCCGGTTCTCGCCTTCTGCCTGGCGATGATGATGTTCTCGCTCGCGGGCATCCCGCCGCTCGCCGGGTTCTTCGCCAAGTTCCAGGTGTTCACTGCAGCCATCGAGGCGAACCTCGTGGCACTCGCCGTCATCGGCGTGGTCACCAGCGTGGTGGGTGCATATTATTACCTGCGCATCGTAAAGGTGATGTACTTCGATGAGGCAGGCGCTGCCTACGACGCCATGCCTGTCGGCGTGAAGCTGGTGCTCGCGGTCAGCAGCATCTTCGTGGTCCTGTTTGGCATCGTTCCGGCGCCGCTCGTATCGGCAGCGGGTGCGGCAGCGCGCTCGCTGTTCTGACCGTGCAGTTGTCGTCCGACGCCGAGTCCGCAGGCTATCGCCTCGTCTCCCTCGAGGCGACGGACTCGACGAACGACGACTGCCTGCAGGCCGCCCGTGCGGGTGATCCGGGCCAGCTCTGGATCACGGCCGCCGAGCAGCGGGCGGGCAGGGGACGGCATGGCCGCCAATGGTCGTCGCCGCAAGGCAACCTCTATGCGAGCCTTCTGCTGATCGACCCTTGCGAGGTGCAGTTCGCACCTCAGCTCGGTTTCGTGGCGGGGCTCGCGCTCCATGAGGCGGTGGAGGCGGTCATCGGGCTCGGCGCGCCGCGCCTGTCGCTCAAATGGCCGAACGATCTTCTTCTCGACGGTGCCAAGCTTTCCGGTCTGCTGCTTGAAGGCCACCGGCTCGATGCCGAGAGGCTCGCCATCATCATCGGCTTTGGCGTCAACGTCGCCTTCGCGCCGACGGGTACGCCCTATCCGGCCGCAGCCTTGCAATCGATAAGGCCAGGACTGACGCGGGAAGATATGCTCAGCGCCTTGTCTTCCAGCTTTGCTCGCACATTTTCAGCCTGGCGCAACGCGGCACGCCTCAATCCGTCCGATCCGTTCGGAGCCATTCGGCGGCTCTGGCTGGAGCGGGCCGCCGGGATCGGGCAGGAGGTGACGCTACGCCTGCCGTCCGGCGAGAAGAAAGGCATCTTCGAGGGATTGGATCGCTTCGGACGCCTGCAATTGAAGAGTGCTTCGGACACGGAACTCATCGATGCGGGCGATCTTTATTTTCCCAATTTTCGACACGATATAGCCAAGCCATAGGGCTGGCATGACAAGGTCTTGATCAAGTATGACTTCCTCCTCCCAGGACGAACTGGTTTTCCTGCCCCTCGGCGGGCTCGGCGAAATCGGCATGAACGCCGCGCTCTATGGCTTCGGACCGGAAAAAGACCGGAAATGGATCCTTGTCGATTGCGGCATGGGCTTCGGCGGCGAGGAGCAGTTGCCCGGCATCGATCTCGTCTATCCCGACATGCGATTCATCGAGGAAAAGCGGAACAACCTCCTCGGCATCTTCATCACGCACGCGCATGAGGATCACATCGGCGCGCTAGTGGAGATGTGGCCGCGCCTGGAAGCGCCGGTCTACGCGACCAAGTTCGCCATCGGCCTCCTGGAAACCCGCCGCCTCTCCGAGGCGAATGCACCGAAGATCGATCTCAATGAGATCGCGCCCGGCCAGCGCCTGAAGCTCGGCCCCTTCGACATCGAATATGTGCCGGTCGCCCACTCGATTCCGGAATCGAACGCGCTCGCCATCCGCACCCCGCAGGGCCTCGTGGCTCATACGGGCGACTGGAAGCTCGATCCCACGCCCTATCTCGGCAGCCTGACCTCTGAGGAAACCTTCCGCGCTTTGGGCGAGGAGGGCATTCTCGCGCTCGTCTGCGACTCCACCAATGTCGTTCGCGAAGGCGTGAGCCCGAGCGAGGCCGATGTGGCGAAGAACCTTGCGCAGATCATCAAGGATGCGCCGCATCGCATCGCCGTCACCACGTTCGCCTCCAACGTTGCCCGCATCCGCTCGGTGGCGGAAGCGGCGCGCGAGTGCGGACGCGAGGTCGTCGTCGTCGGTCGCGCCATGGATCGCGTGGTCGAAGTGGCGAAGGAATGCGGCTTCCTCGATGGTCTTCCGGAATTCCGCTCCGCCGAGAATTACGGCTACCTGCCGCGCGACAAGGTCGTCGCCATCCTCACCGGATCGCAGGGCGAGCCGCGTGCGGCGCTGGCGCGCATCGCATCCGACGAGCATCCCGACATTACGCTCACCGCAGGTGATCAGGTGGTGTTCTCGTCCCGCGCGATCCCCGGCAATGAGAAGGCTGTCGGCTCCATCATCAACAACCTGATCGAGCAGGGCATCGAGGTCATCACCGACCGCACGGAGTTGGTGCACGTGTCCGGCCACCCGCGTCGGGGTGAACTCGCTCAGATGTACGAGTGGACGAAGCCGCGCATCGCAATCCCCGCCCATGGCGAGCCGCTGCACCTTGCCGAGCACGCCAAGTTCGCGCGCCAGCAGGGCGTGCCGGAAGTGGTGCATGCCAAGAACGGCACGCTGGTGCGTCTGGCCCCGGGCAAGGCCGAGATCATCGACACCATTCCGGCGGGCCGCCTCTACAAGGACGGCAACATCGTCATTCCGGCGGGCGAGCGGGCTCTGCCCGAGCGCCGCAAGCTTGCCTTCGCGGGCATCGTCACGGTCGCCATCGCCATCGACAAGCGAGGCGAGATCGCCGGCGATCCGGTGGTGGATGTCATGGGCTTGCCGGAGAAGAACCGGAAGGGGCGGGATCTTACCGATATCGTCGCCGACACCGTGGCGGATCTGCTCGACGGGTTGTCCAGCGCCAAGCGCCGCGACCCCGATGCCGTCGAGAATGCGGTCCACCGGGCCGTTCGCGCTGCGGTCAATCAGGAATGGGGCAAGAAGCCCGCCTGTCATGTGCTCGTGATCGAGGTATAAGCGGACGAGGTTTCGCCGGAGAGGATTTACGATGCTCGGTCGCTTGAACCATGTTGCCATTGCCGTCCGCGATATCGCGGCGGCATCCAACCTCTATCGCGGCACTCTCGGCGCCGAGGTGTCCGAGCCGGAGGCACTGGAGGAGCATGGCGTGACGGTGGTGTTCATCACGCTTCCCAACACCAAGATCGAGCTGCTGGAGCCCCTCGGCGCGGATTCGCCTATCGCCAAGTTCCTCGAGAAGAATCCCGACGGCGGCATGCACCACATCTGCTACGAGGTGGACGACATCCTCGCGGCGCGGGACCGGCTTGTGAATTCCGGGGCCAGAGTGCTGGGGAACGGCGAGCCGAAGATCGGCGCCCATGGCAAGCCTGTGCTTTTCCTGCACCCGAAGGACTTCAACGGCGCCCTCGTCGAACTTGAACAAGCCTGAGGACAAGCTGTTGATCAACCTTGTAAAACGATTGTCCGCCTCGCTCTGGTCAACGCTCGCCGTCGTTGCCGTGGTGTCGGCTATCGCCGTCGCCATCTCGGTGCAGGTCTTCGGCCTCCGGGTAAGCGGTGGGTTGGCGCTCTACTTCGTGATCTGGTGGATCCTGCTCTTCGCGATCCTACCCTTCGGCGTCCGCAGCCAAGTAGAGAGCGGAGACGTCGTGGCCGGCAGCGAACCCGGCGCGCCGGTAGCCCCCGCGCTTCAGGAAAAGGCGATCTGGACCACGCTCGTCTCGTCCGTGGTCCTCATTCTCGTCGCGGCCGTGTTCCCGCTCGCGGGGCTTTAAGGGTCAGGCTGCCTTCGCCAGATGTCCCGGCTCGGAGCCGGTCGTGAAGGAAAAGCCTTCATCGGCCCAGCCGGTCATTCCGCCGATCATGACCTTCACCTTGCGGCCGAGGCCTGACAGGCGCAAAGCCGCCTTGTCCGTCCCGTTGCAATGGGGACCGGCGCAATAGACGACGAAGAGCGTGTCGTCGGGCCATTCTTGCATCTTGCGCGCGGTCATCTTGCCGTGCGGCAGATTGAGAGCGCCCGGAACATGCGAGCGCGCGTAGAGCGCGGGTCCGCGCACGTCGATCAATACGAAATCCTGCGCGCCATGGCTCAGCACGTCATGCACATCCCAGCAATCCGTCTCGAACGCCAAGCGGCGGGCATAATGGGCGTGGACTTCCTGCGGGTCGGCTGCGGGAATTTGCGTCACAGCATTCGTCATCGGTCGTCTCCTTCGTGATCGTGCAAGGAAGCTACCGATGCTCGCGCCTTCTCGACACTGGCACGATTGCCATTTAGCGTTCAGATCATGCCAAACGCGTACCAGCATTCCGGCCCCCTCGTTGCAGTGCTTGCCTATGACGGGCTGTGCACCTTCGAGTTCGGCGTCGCCTATGAAGTCTTCGGTTTGCCCCGCCCGGAGATCGCCGACGGCTGGTATCACTATTCCGTCTGCGGAATCGAGGAAGGGCCGATGCAAGCCGCTGGTGGCCTGACGGTCGTGCCTGATTCCGGTCTGGAGGTACTGGAAGAGGCTGATCTCATCATCGTGCCCGGCTGGCGATCACCCGGCGGGGAGGTGCCAGTCGATCTCGTGGAAGCCCTAAGACGCGCCCATGGGCGAGGGGCGAGGCTGGCGTCGCTCTGCTCGGGCGTCTTCGTGCTTGCGGCGACGGGCCTGCTCGACGGGCGGCAGGCCACAACCCATTGGCGCTACGCGGATAAGCTGCGGGCATGTCATCCGGCCATCACCGTCACACCGGATGTCCTCTATGTGGATGAAGGCTCGCTCCTGACTGCTGCCGGGAGCGCGGCTGGGATCGATCTCTGCCTCCACATCGTGCGCCAGGATTACGGACCCGACATCGCCAACAGCGTGGCGCGACGCCTTGTGGTGCCGCCGCATCGGGATGGCGGGCAGGCTCAGTTCATCGAGCGGCCAGTGCCGCGCCAGCACGAGGGCGCACGCCTGAGCGCCGTGATCGATTGGATGAGAACCAATCTCGCCGAGACTCTGACCATCGACCGCTTGGCCGAGCAGGCAGGGATGAGCTCCAGGACCTTTCAGCGCCGTTTTGAGGAAACGACCGGGGCTCCGCCGGGTGAATGGATCGTGCAGGAAAGACTCTCTTGCGCTCGGGAACTGCTGGAGCATCCCGAGGAGATGGCGCTGGAACAAGTGGCAGAACTCAGCGGCTTCGGGTCGCCTGAGGCCCTGCGTTATCATTTCAGGCTCCGCCTGAGAACGACCCCTAGTGCCTATCGGGCCCGGTTCGGCAGGTAAGACTTACCATGAGGAGAGGGGATCCTGACCAAAGGTCAGCATGGTGCCCAAAAAGAAAAAGCAAGGCTTTCGCCTTGCTAAACTGCCTTTGGCATTTATTAATCCCTGGCTTTTTGGCGCCGTCACCTCTGGGGCGACTGGGGATCGTGTTCCTCCCGAAACTCGGACCGCTGTCTCTACCTTGGAAGGTTTGAGACGTTAGCGATTTGCTTATAGTGGCCTTGCCCGATGCTGTCACCTTATTTGGGCACGCCCTGATGCATTTTATGGCACTTTATGTATTGATCTTTGGTCTAATCCATCTCGTCGCAGGCCGGTTAAGACGATGGCGGCTTGTCTTTTTCCCATGGCCTGTGTTGTGTGCTGGAAACGAGTCGTAAACCCGCTGACCCATTCTGACCGATACTGAAGGCGTCCTATGCGTTTGAGCCGCTACTTCCTCCCCATTCTCCGTGAGACGCCCAAAGAGGCGGAGATTGTCTCCCACCGCCTGATGCTGCGCGCMGGCATGATCCGMCAGGARKCSGCKGGCATCTATGCCTGGCTGCCGCTGGGCCTGAAGGTGCTCAACAAGATCAACGCCATCGTCCGCGAGGAGCAGAACCGCGCCGGCGCCGTCGAGCTGCTGATGCCGACCATTCAGTCGGCGGACCTGTGGCGCGAATCCGGCCGTTACGATGCCTACGGCAAGGAAATGCTGCGCATCCAGGATCGGCACGAGCGCGAGATGCTATTCGGCCCGACCAATGAGGAAATGATCACGGAGATCTTCCGGGGCTATGTGCGCTCCTACAAGGATCTGCCGCTGAACCTTTATCACATCCAGTGGAAGTTCCGCGACGAGGTGCGTCCGCGCTTCGGCGTCATGCGCTCGCGCGAGTTCCTGATGAAGGACGCCTATTCCTTCGATCTCGATCAGGCCGGCGCGGTCCATTCCTACAACAAGATGTTCGTGGCTTATCTGCGCACCTTCGCCCGCATGGGCCTGAAGGCGATCCCGATGCGTGCCGATACCGGCCCCATCGGCGGCAATTTGAGCCACGAGTTCATCATTCTCGCCTCGACCGGCGAGAGCGAAGTGTTCAGTCACGCGGATTATCTAGACTATGAAATCCCGTCTGAGGATACGAATTTCGACGACATTCCGGGGCTTCAGGGCATCGTCGATAAATGGACCGCGCTCTATGCCGCGACTTCGGAGATGCACGATCAGGCAGCCTTCGACGCCATTCCCGCCGATAAGAAGATGTCGGCGCGCGGCATCGAGGTCGGCCACATCTTCTATTTCGGCACCAARTATTCCGAACCCATGGGTGCGAMGGTCATGGGGCCGGACGGGCAGGAGAGGCCGGTCCATGGCGGTTCCTATGGTATCGGCCCGAGCCGTCTCATCGCCGCCATCATCGAGGCGAGCCATGACGAGAACGGTATCATCTGGCCGGAGGGCGTGGCACCTTTCGACGTGACAATCCTCAACCTCAAGGTCGGCGATTCCGGCACGGATGCAGCAAGCGAGCAACTCTATCGCGAACCTCGGAGCACATAAATAAGCTGTCATGAGCAAGACGGCACCGACAGGAACGAAACCATTCTCCCTCTTCGAGTGGATGCTCGCCGGGCGTTACCTGCGCACGCGCCGGCGCGAGGGCTTCGTGTCGGTGATCGCCGGCTTCTCGTTTCTCGGCATCATGCTCGGCGTCGCGACGCTGATCGTGGTGCTCTCGGTCATGAACGGTTTCCGCAAGGAACTGCTCGACAAGATCGTGGGCATCAACGGTCACATCTTCGTGGCGCCCATCGAGAGCCCGCTGACGGATTATCCTGAAGTGTCTGCCCGCATCGCCGCGGTGCCGGGTGTGAAGCGTGCCATTCCGCTTGTGGAAGGGCAGGCCTTCGGCTCATCGCAATATAACGGCAGCGGCGTGCTCGTGCGCGGCATCCGCACCGAGGACCTGCGGCAGATCGAGCATATCGCGGGCAATATTCGCCAGGGCACGCTCGACAATTTCAACGAAGGCGAGGGCGTCGCCATCGGCCGCAGGCTCGCGGAATCCCTGTCGATCCAAGCGGGCGACACGCTTACCCTCATCACGCCGCGAGGCGCTGCGACACCCTTCGGCACCGCGCCTCGTGTGAAGGGCTATCCCGTGAAGGCGGTGTTCGAAATCGGCATGTCCGAGTTCGATTCAACCTTCGTGTTCATGCCGCTCACGGAAGCGCAGAATTACTTCAACCGCCAGAACGACGTGCAGCTGATCGAGGTTTATCTCAACGACGCCGACCGGGTTGATCAGGCGCGGGCTGCCATCGACGAGGCGGCAGGCCGTCCGATCATGATGACCGACTGGCGCCAGCGCAACCGCACTTTCTTCGGCGCGCTGGAGGTCGAACGCAACGTGATGTTTCTCATCCTCACGCTGATCGTGCTTGTGGCGGCGCTCAACATCATCTCCGGACTCATCATGCTGGTGAAGGACAAGTCGGAGGATATCGCGATCCTGCGCACCATGGGCGCGACACGCGGTTCGATCATGCGCATCTTCCTGATCACGGGCGCGTCCATCGGCATCGTCGGTACCATCGCGGGCTTCGGTCTTGGGCTCCTGCTCGCCATGAATGTCGAAGCTATCCGCGACTTCATTTCGACACTGACGAGCACCAATCTTTTCCCGGCGGAGCTCTACTTCCTCAGTCGTCTGCCCGCCGAGGTCGATCCGACCGAGGTGGCGACCATTCTCATCATGGCGATGGTGCTGTCGCTGCTGGCGACTCTCTATCCCTCCTGGCGGGCTGCGAAGCTCGATCCCGTCGAAGCGTTGCGTTACGGTTGATCATGGCGTCCGGACAAGCACAGCCAGCCCTCCACCTCTCTCAAGTCGAGCGCCGCTATCCTCAAGGTGACAGCCACCTCGAGGTTCTGCGCGGGGCGGAACTTGCGATCTGGCCCGGCGAGATCGTTGCGCTCATCGCGCCTTCCGGCACGGGCAAGTCCACGCTCTTGCATCTCGCAGGACTCCTGGAAAAGCCCGATGGCGGCGAGGTCTATGTGGGCGCGAAGCCGACCGCGCAGATGACCGACCAGGAACGCACACGCGTCCGCCGCGAAGAACTCGGTTTCGTCTATCAGTTTCACCATCTGCTGCCGGAATTCTCGGCCTTGGAGAACGTGGTGATCCCTCAGCTCATTCGCGGCCTGCCGCGCGCGGAAGCGGAAGATCGCGCCAAGCAGCTCCTGACCTTCCTCGGATTGGGCAAGCGCCTCGTCCACCGGCCGGGTGAACTCTCTGGCGGCGAGCAACAGCGTGTCGCCATCGCCCGCGCGGTGGCCAATGCGCCCCGCCTTCTGCTTGCCGACGAGCCGACCGGCAATCTCGACCCGAACACCGCCGACCGGGTGTTCCAGACGCTCGTCGCGATCGTGCGCGCCTCGCGCCTCGCGGCGCTCATCGCCACGCACAACATGGAACTAGCCGGCCGCATGGACCGCCGGGTGACGATCCGCGACGGGTTGATTGTGCAACTGCCATAAGGCTTGCACGTGTCACCCCCGGCGGCGCTTGAGGACCGGGAAAGGGATCCACGATCAATCGCGGCGCTCTGGATTTCCTTCCCCTCCGCTGAAGCTCCGGCTGGGAATGACAACTCTCACGTCATGGCCGGACTTGTTCCGACCATCCACGTCTTCATCGCCAACACACCACCCTCATCCTGAAGAAGCGCGTAAAACTGTCTCGAAGGATCGTCCAGTGATCCTTGGAACCTCCTTCGAGACGCCTGCTGCGCAGGCCCTCAGGATGAGGACAATGTTGGTTGAAAAAGCGAGATGTGAGCGGTCGCACTCGTCGCGGCCATCACAGCAGAAGCTGCACTCACGGCACGGAGCCTCAGCGCCTCCATCCCGAGAACAAGTTCTCCACAGCTTCCCACAGCTTGCGCGCCTGACCGCGTCAGGGCGCATTTCCATGCGTCTTAAGGCTTTGTTGACTCCGTCCCCACCGCGCCATCCACAGCGGGTTTACATGGAACATTTATCGAACATAATTGAACACATCAGGAACACGGAGGGCTTCACATGCTTCGCCTTTTACTCGAAACCGCAGCCGAACTCACGTCTCTCGCTATGTTCGGATCGGCCGTGGCAATCTGGGCAATGGTTCTCGGTCCGATGGCTTGATACCCGCAATCCACATCATCCCACACGATTCACAGGAAGGTAGTCCTTCCGGAGGGGCGTAAGGGTCCTTTCAACAAGAATCGTGGCAATATGCGCGCCATTCTTAGAGTTGAGTTTCATGGCGCGCATTCTTCAAGACATCGGCTTCGTCCACCTGCATGTCCACTCCTCCTATTCGCTGTTGGAGGGGGCGCTGAAGATCGCGCAGCTGCAGAAGCTCGCCGCCGCCGACAAGCAGCCGGCGATTGCTCTCACCGACACCAACAATCTGTTCGGCGCACTCGAGTTCTCGGAAAAGATGGCGGGCTCAGGCATCCAGCCCATCGCCGGCGTCCAACTCTCCGTCTGCTTCGAGGAGGCGGACCCGGTTGCCCGCGTCGTGCCTCAGCCCTCGAACATCGTGCTGCTGGCACAGACCGAGGAGGGCTACCGCAACCTCATGCGGCTCGTGAGCCATGCCTATTTCGGCGTGCCGCTCGGCGAGGAGCCGCGTCTCGCGGCGCCCGTATTAGCCTCCCACAGCGAGGGGCTGATCGCGCTTACCGGCGGCTATTCCGGCCCACTCGATTGCGCGCTTCGTAATGGCGGACGCCAAGAACTCGCCCAGGCAAGGCTCGACATTCTTAAAGAAGCCTTCGGGCATCAGCTCTATGTGGAAATCCAGCGCCACCACCTCGACGAGGAACGCCTGATCGAAGGGCAGTTGCTGGCGCTCGCTGATCGTAACGGCCTGCCCATCGTTGCCGCCAACGAGCCGTTCTTCTCCTCGCCGAAGGATTACGAGGCGCATGATGCGCTGCTCGCTATCGCGGAAGGGCAGCTCGTTTCCAACGACGACCGCCGCCGCCTGTCGGCGGATCACCATTTCAAGACGCGCCAGCAGATGATGGAGCTGTTTTCCGATCTGCCGGATGCGCTGCAGGCCAGCGTCGAAATCGCCATGCGCTGCTCCACGCGCGTGCGGACACGCAAGCCCATTCTGCCGAGTTTCGGCACCGGCGCTGATGCCGAAGTTCTCGACGAGGGCGAGGAGTTGCAGCGGCAGGCCGAAGAGGGATTGGTCAAGCGCCTCGCCGCACATGGTCCGGCACCCGGTGTGACCGAACAGGAGTATCGCGACCGGCTTGCCTTCGAGGTCGGCATCATCCGCAACATGAAGTTCCCCGGCTACTTCCTCATCGTGGCCGACTTCATCAAGTGGGCGAAGGACCATGACATTCCGGTCGGCCCGGGACGTGGTTCGGGTGCGGGTTCTCTGGTCGCCTATGCGCTCACCATCACGGATCTCGATCCGATCAGGTTCGGTCTGCTCTTCGAGCGCTTCCTGAATCCGGAACGCGTGTCGATGCCCGACTTCGATATCGACTTCTGCGTCGATGGACGCGAACGCGTGATCGACTACGTGCAGAAACGCTACGGCGAGGAGCAGGTCGCGCAGATCATCACCTTCGGTACGCTGCTCGCGCGGGGCGTGTTGCGCGACGTGGGCCGCGTGCTCGAAATGCCTTACGGCCAGGTGGACAAGCTCACCAAGCTAGTGCCGCAGAACCCGGCCAATCCCGTGACGCTGGCGCAGGCCATCGAGGGTGAGCCGAAATTGCAGGCCGCCATCGATGAGGAGCCTGTCGTCAAGCGCATGCTGGACATTGCGCAGAAGCTGGAGGGCCTGCACCGCCACGCGTCCACACACGCGGCTGGCGTGGTGATCGGCGACCGCCCATTGCAGGAACTGGTGCCGCTCTACCGAGACCCGAAAACGGGCATGCGCGTGACCCAGTACAACATGAAATGGGTCGAGCAGGCAGGCTTGGTGAAGTTCGACTTCCTAGGCCTGAAGACACTCACGGTGTTGCGCACGGCTGTCGATCTCATCAAGCGCAAGGACATCCACATCGATCTGTCGGCGCTGCCGCTCGACGACCGCAAAACCTACGAGATGCTTCAGCGCGGCGAGACGGTCGGCGTGTTCCAGGTGGAATCGGCGGGCAYGCGTAAAGCGCTCGTCGAAATGGAGACCGATCGTTTCGAGGACATTATCGCCCTCGTCGCGCTTTATCGTCCGGGCCCGATGGCGAATATCCCGGTCTATTGCGCGCGCAAACTCGGCAAGGACGAACACAACAAGCGGAATTGGTATCCGCACGACAAGCTGGAGCCGATCCTGCGCGAGACCTTCGGCATCATCGTCTACCAGGAGCAGGTGATGGAGGTGGCGAAGGTCCTCTCCGGCTACTCGCTTGGTGATGCAGACCTTCTTCGCCGTGCCATGGGTAAGAAGATCAAGGCGGAGATGGACGCGCAGCGCGAGCGCTTCGTCGCGGGCGCCGCCAAGGATGGGCTCGACAAGTCGAAGGCCAACGAAATCTTCGACCTGCTCGCCAAGTTTGCCGATTACGGCTTCAACAAGAGCCACGCGGCGGCCTACGCGCTCGTCGCGTACCAGACCGCTTATCTGAAGGCCAATTTCCCGGTCGAGTTCATGGCCGCGTCCATGACGCTCGATCTCGACAACACGGACAAACTCTCCGAATTCCGCCGCGAGGCGCAGCGCCTCGGCTTCAAGGTGATCCCGCCATCGATCAACCGTTCGGGAGTCGTGTTCGACGTGATCTACGATGCGGAAGGAACTGGCTCGATTCTCTATGCGCTCGCCGCCGTGAAGGGCGTGGGACGTCAGGCCATCGAGGCGGTCGTGGAAGCACGCGGCGATGCGCCGTTCAAGGATCTCGCGGATTTCGCGCGGCGCATCAATCCGCGCATGATCAACAAGCGCACGATTGAAAACCTCATCGCCGCCGGTGCCTTCGACGAGATCGAGCCGGACCGCGCGAAGGCCTGCGCTTCCATCGACGCCATGATGAGCCTTGCCCAGCAGGCGCACGAGGCGGCCAATGGCGGCATGATCGACATGTTCGGCGGCATGGCCTCGGAGGATGTGCAGCTGCGCATTCCGCCATATGAGCCCTGGCCCGCAGCCGAGCGGTTGCAGCGCGAATACGACGCCGTCGGCTTCYTTCTTTCCGGCCATCCGCTGGATGAATACGGCGATCTGCTCAAAAAACTGCGCGTGCAGACCTGGGTGGATTTCTGCCGTTCGGTGAAGGCGGGCAACTCCGTCGGCAAGGTGGCAGCGACCATCCTCGACCGGCAGGAGCGCCGCACGAAAACCGGCAACAAGATGGGCATCCTGACCCTGTCCGATCAGACCGGACAATTCGAGGCGATCATCTTCTCGGAAGGCCTCGTGCGGCTGCGCGATGTGCTGGAACCCGGCACCGCCGTGGTCCTCATGCTTCAGGCCGGTCTCGAAGGCGAGGAGGTGAGGGCGCGCATCGGCATGGCCGAGCCCCTGGAGGAGGCCATCGCCAAGCACCAGAAGGGTATGCGCATCTTCCTGCGGGACGAGCGACCGATCTCCAGCGTCTTCGAACGCCTGAAGGCGAGGGGCGAGGGTGAGGTGTCCCTGGTCCTGATCCTCGACGACGGCGACCGCGAGGTCGAGGTAAAGCTCCCCGGCAAGTACATGGCCACGCCCCAGATCGCAGGCGCCCTGCGCGCCGTGCCCGGTGTCGTGGACGTACATATGAACTAAGCCCGCAAGAGGTACGGAGCGACTCTTTCGGGCGCCGGCATTGCCGATGYAAATCCGCGTCGTAATCTGGAGGGGCAGCAGCAAGGGCTGATCCCATATCCGCGAGCCAGCCGACACTCTGGGGCGCAAGCGATGCATATGAGCAATATATGGGTCGGTGGAGCAGGCGCATCGCACCCATTTTCACCGCATGGCTGAACGCGCCTGCCGGGGCGGCCTGGGCCGATGTCGGTTGCGGAACCGGCGTCCTGACGGAAGCGATTCTCGCACAGGCCTCGCCCTCGCGCATCGTGGGCATAGACAGTTCAACCGTCTTCGTTGAGGCGGCGCGGAGCCGGCTGGCCGACAGCCGGGTCTCCCTCAAGCAGGGTGATGCGCAGGATATTCCCGAGGCTTCCGATTCCTTCGATGTTGCGGTCTCGGGTCTCGTGCTGAATTTCGTGCCGGACAAAGAAGTGATGATCCGCGAGATGGCCCGCGTGGTCCGTCCCGGCGGAACCGTGGCGCTCTATGTGTGGGATTATGCTGGCCACATACAGATCATGCGCAACTTCTTCGACACGGCGATTGCGTTCGATCTGAAGGCCAGGGAATTCGACGACGGAATCAAAGCCCCTATATGCCGGCCTCAGCCATTGATGAAACTCCTCGCCGGTACTGGAATGAGGGATGTGACGGTGCGGCCCATCGACATCCCGGCTGCCTTCGAGAGCTTCGATGATTATTGGACACCGATCCTGGGCGGCACCGGATCGGCGCCAAAATACTGCGCTTCGCTGAGCGAGGAAGCGCGCGGGCATCTCCGGGAGGCGCTCCGTAAGCGGCTTCCAGCAGGCCCGGATGGTGCGATCCTCCTCGCCGTACGAGCGTGGGCTGTAAAAGGGCAGGTGCCGGAACGGGGGTGAAAGTGGATCTTTCTTGGCTCTGCAATCCCCTGCGGCTCGGCCCAGGCCAATTCGGTGCGAGTCATTCTATGGGCTGAATGTCCAAAACACTCGCTCTTGGCCGAGTCTCCGAATGCATCGCCTGACTTAGGGAACCGAGTAGAATGCCAGACGTTTACCGGCCCGAGTCCTCCATGTCTTAATGACATAATTTTTGAGGACTGAAGCTCTATCATGCTGTATCGACCGTCTAAAACAACGAGTCGTTAGATTAGCTTGAGCATTATCCAGAATTACGCACTTCATTATTGAAGTGAAATTTCCAGATTAGATTATGAATATTTTTCCATTAAGCTGATGGAACCTTGTTCTTATTGGGGCGTAATCTAGTCATTCGAGCTAAACATCTCCCAAAAGCTCTCCTTGGTATCAGTAAGTAAAGGTGAACCATGAAACGTTCGCACGCTCTCGCTTTGTCTGCAGCAGCCCTGTTTCTCGCGTCTTCGGGCGCGTCTTATGCCCAAGCCGTCAGGCCGGGACAGCAATGTCGGCCGGCTGTCGCAGATGCCTCGATGTACGGCAACTGCAAGCTCCGCATCGTTGGCGGTCAGGAGGTTTGCCGCTGCGCCATTCTCCCTCAGGCATTGCGCCACCGAAACACCGATGACCGAAATGACCTCGCAACAGGATCGATCAACTCTTCGCGCACGACGGGTGTCCTAGGCCTTCCCAACGGCACCTCGAGAACCCCTGGCGTGTCTGGAACTCTTGGCACTTCCAGCACCTCTGGGGTGTCGAGAACTCCAAGTGCGTCGGGAACCCTTGGAGCGACGGCAGGCTCTTCCTCTACAGGATCTATTTCTGGCGGCTCTACAGGAACAAATACCACGACAGCCGATGTCTCGCCGGGTGCTTCCGTGGGCGGCAACACGCCCGGGACGACCGGCGGTTCCACCAATAACGGCAATAATCAGGGTCCTGGCGGCAACAATGGCCATGGCCCCGGCAATAACAATGGTCTCGGCAACGGATCGGAACCCGCCGATAACACCAGCACGGACGTGAAGGGAACCGATCCCTCCAATCCGGGTGGCGGACATGGCAATGGTGGCCGTGGCTCCGGCAGCAACGGTGGCCAAGGCTCCGGCAACAATAATGGTCAAGGTCCCGGTAACAACAATGGTCTCGGCAACGGATCGGAGCCTGCCGACAACACCAGCACGGATGTGAAGGGGACCGACCCCTCCAATCCCGGTGGCGGAAATGGCAATGGTGGCCGTGGCGGCGACGGAAACGGCAAGGGCGGAGACAACGGCGGCGGCAAGAAATAAGCAGCCTCTTAGGCTGGGACCCGGCTCTACGAGTCCCGCATTAGCTCAAAGTCATCCTCTAGAAGCCCCTGGTTGCCTTGTCGGCCAGGGGCTTTTCCCGTTTAAGGCAGTCAACTTGGCTATGGTTAGGAGCAGGGCCTCTTCCGGCTTGCATTTCATCTCCTTTCCGCATATATGCGCCCCCATCCCACACGCGGAATCCCCTCATGAGTCCATGAGGAACCCCCGGTGGCCGGCAAAGCCGGTTCACTGTTCCGCGGAGGCTTAACCGGAGAAAGACTATGGCGCTTCCTGAATTCTCGATGCGCAGCCTTCTTGAGGCTGGCGCTCACTTTGGCCACCAGGCCCACCGCTGGAACCCGAAGATGGGTCAATACATCTTCGGCACCCGCAACAACATTCACATCATCGACCTGGCTCAGTCGGTCCCGATGATGCACCGCGCTCTGCAGGCCGTCAGCGACACGGTTGCCAAGGGCGGTCGCGTGCTCTTCGTCGGCACGAAGCGTCAGGCTGCCGACGCCGTGGCCGATGCCGCCAAGCGTTCGGCTCAGTACTACGTCAATGCCCGCTGGCTCGGCGGCATGCTGACCAACTGGAAGACGATCTCCGGCTCCATCTCCCGCCTGCGCAAGGTGGACGAGATCCTCGCCGGCGGCGGCCAGGGCCTCACGAAGAAGGAGCGCCTGATGCTCGCTCGTGAGAAGGAAAAGCTCGAGCGCGCTCTCGGCGGCATCAAGGACATGGGCGGCACGCCCGACCTGATCTTCGTCATCGACACCAACAAGGAACAGCTGGCGATCCAGGAGGCTAACCGCCTCGGCATCCCGGTGGCCGCCATCGTCGACACGAATTCCAACCCGGACGGCATCACTTTCCCGGTTCCGGCCAATGATGACGCTGGCCGCGCTATCGCTCTCTACTGCGATCTCGTTGCCCGCGCCGCCCTCGACGGCATCTCCCGCGGTGCCGGTGACATGGGCATCGACATCGGTGCTTCTGAAAACCCGATGGCCGAAGAGCTTCCGACGACCGACGCTGCCCCTGCCGCCTATGAGGGCGAGCAGTTCGAGCGTCTGGCCGCTCCCCGTGGCGCTCCGGACGACCTGACGAAGCTCAACGGCGTCGGCCCGCAGCTCGAGAAGAAGCTGAACGAAGCCGRCATCTTCCATTACTGGCAGCTCGCTGCCATGCAGCCGGCCGATGTCGCTCAGYTCGACAAGGACCTGAAGCTGAACGGCCGTCTTGAGCGTGATGGCTGGATGGACCAGGCCCGTTCCGCGATCGAAGCCGCTGCGGCTTAAGTTTCTCGACGTCGTGTTCAACGACGCTTGAACGAATGATTGAGCCCGGCGTTCCACGAGCGCCGGGCTCCCTCTATGTATGCATGAACCCGTGAAAGGATAAGCCATGGCGAATATCACCGCTGCAATGGTGAAGGAGCTGCGCGAGACGACCAGCGCCGGCATGATGGACTGCAAGGCCGCTCTCGCCGAGACCAACGGCGACATGGAAGCCGCCATCGACTGGCTGCGCAAGAAGGGCCTCTCCAAGGCTGCCAAGAAGGCCGGCCGCGTTGCTGCCGAGGGCCTTGTTGCCGTCGAATCCTCCGGTCACACCGCCACGATCCTCGAGGTCAACTCGGAGACGGACTTCGTCGCCCGTAACGACGGTTTCCAGGCCTTCGTCCGCGAAGCCGCCAAGATCGGCCTGAACGGCAACGGCACCCTCGAGTCGCTTGAGGCCGCCAAGTTCCCCGGCTCCTCGACGACCATCAAGGACCGCCTGCAGGAGCTCATCGCCACCATCGGCGAGAACATGACCCTGCGCCGCATCGCCAAGCTCGAAGTCTCGAAGGGCGTGATCTCGACCTACGTCCACAACTCGGTGACCGAGGGCCTCGGCAAGATCGGCGTCCTCGTGGCACTCGAGTCCGAGGGTGACGTCACCGTTCTCGGTACGCTGGGCCGTCAGATCGCCATGCACGTGGCCGCGACGAACCCGGTGGCTCTGGACGCTTCGGGCGTCGATGCCGCCACGATCGAGCGCGAGAGCGCCATTCTGCGCGACAAGAACGCCGGCAAGCCGGACAATGTCCTGCAGAAGATCGTCGAGAGCGGCCTGAAGAGTTACTTCAAGGAAGTCACGCTCCTCGAGCAGCCCTTCGTGCACGATTCGTCCAAGACCATCTCCCAGGTGCTCAAGGAAGCCGAGTCCAAGGCCGGCAAGCCGGTCACCCTCAAGGCCTTCGTCCGCTATGCTCTCGGCGAGGGCATCGAGAAGGAAGAGGCCCCGGACTTCGCGGCCGAAGTGGCCGCCCAGGCCGGGCTCAAAAAGGCCTAATATCTTTCGGCAAAACGGCGGCTTCTCAGCCGCCGTTTTCATGAGAAGGCTATAAATCCGGCAAATTCTCCTGGCCCCATGCTGGTCGGGGGAGAGGCCAAACCCTAAGCCATCATCCTGAGGAGGACCGTAGGTCCGTCTCGAAGGACGAAGGCGCCTCCCGCGCTCTCTGGATCCTCCTTCGAGACGCCGCCTGCAGCGGCTCCTCAGGATGAGGGCGGTGGGATGGTGAAATGATCACGAACAAAGGAGTCCGACAGTGGCACAATTCCGGCGCGTTCTAGTGAAGCTCTCGGGAGAAGCTTTGATGGCTCCCGACGGTTACTGGCTGGATTCCGAAATCCTGTCCCGCCTGTCCCGTGATCTCGCACGCGCCACCAAGGCCGGGTTCGAGATCGCCGTCGTGATCGGCGGCGGCAATATCATCCGCGGGGCGCGCATGAGCGCGGCCGGCTGGATCGACCGCCCGACCGCCGATTCCATGGGCATGCTCGGCACGGTCATGAACTCGCTTGCCATCGAGACGGCTCTCAACGCGGCCGGCGTGYCCGCCCGCACCATGTCGGCGGTGTCCATGCCGACGATCTGCGAGACTTACGCCCGCCAGCCGGCCCTGCACCATCTGGACAAGGGGCAGGTCGTCGTGCTTGCCGGCGGCACCGGCAACCCGTTCTTCACCACCGATACCGCCGCCGTTCTGCGCGCCGYCGAGCTGCGCTGCGACGCGGTTCTGAAGGCCACCCAGGTGGACGGCGTCTATTCCGCCGATCCCAAGAAGGACCCGACCGCCGTTCGCTTCGAACGGCTGACCCATGACGAGGCCATCGCCAAGGATCTGAAGGTCATGGACACCGCCGCTTTCGCGCTCGCCCGCGAGAGCAGGCTCTCGATCATCGTTGGTTCGGTCCATGCTCCCAGCTCCGTGACCGATCTTCTTCTGGGAAATGTGCCCTCGACCATCGTGGCCCCTTGATGCCGAACCTTGGGAAGCGTAAGCCCGTTTTGAGATTGTTCGCGTAAGGAAAAGATCTTATGGCCACGACCTTTGACCTCGCAGATGTGAAGCGCCGCATGCAGGGCGCCATCAACTCCTTCAAACACGACCTGGGCAGCCTGCGCACGGGCCGCGCCTCGCCGAGCTTGCTCGACCCGCTCCAGATCGACGCCTACGGCTCTATGATGTCGATCTCCCAGGTGGCGACCGTCAACGTGCCGGAGCCGCGCCTGCTCAGCGTCCAGGTTTGGGATCGCGGCATGGTGGCTGCCGTGGAAAAGGCGATCCGCGAGTCGGATCTAGGCCTCAACCCGCAGACCGAGGGCCAGGTCATCCGCCTGCGCATCCCCGAGATGAACGAGCAGCGCCGCAAGGAAATGGTGAAGGTCGCGCATAAATACGCCGAGGAGGCGCGCATCGCCGTACGCCACGTGCGCCGCGACGGCCTGGACCTGCTCAAGAAGCTCGAGAAGGACTCGGCGATCAGCGAGGACGACGCCAAGCGCGACGGCGATCAGGTGCAGAAAGCCACCGATCAGTTTGTGGCGGAAATCGAGCAGCTGCTGGTGGCCAAGGAAAAGGAAATCATGCAAGTCTGAACGACTTGCATGGGAAATCGATCATGAGCGGCGAAGCCAAGCTTTCTGCCCCCATCCTTGCCCATCCTCAGATGGGCGAGGGCGGTCCGGTGCATGTGGCCATCATCATGGATGGCAACGGCCGCTGGGCCGCTCAGAGAGGCTTGCCCCGGTTCGAAGGCCACCGGAAGGGCATCGAGGCRATCCGCCGTGCCGTGCGTGCCGCGGGGGATCTGGGTGTCCGCTATCTCACGGTCTACAGCTTCTCCTCCGAGAATTGGCGCCGTCCGGCCGAAGAAGTCTCCTTCCTCATGGGGCTTCTCAAGCGTTTCGTTCGCCACGACCTCGCGGAGCTGCACGCCAACAACATCCGGGTCCGCATCATCGGCGAACGGCAGGGCCTGCCCGCGGACATCCGGCTTCTGCTGGACGAAGCCGAGCAGCTCACGCGGGCCAATAGCGGCCTGACCCTGGTGATCGCCTTCAATTACGGCGGACGGCAGGAGATCGTCAGCGCGATGCGTGCTTTGGCCGAGAGAGTCAAGGAAGGGGCGCTTGATCCCGCTTCCATCGACATGGATGCAATCGCTGCCGCTCTCGATACGCACGACATTCCCGATCCTGATCTCGTGATCCGCACCTCCGGCGAGCAGCGGGTGTCGAACTTCCTCACCTGGCAGACAGCCTATTCCGAATTCGTCTTCCTGCCCGACTACTGGCCCGATTTCGACGAGACGATCTTCAAAGCCGCCATTGATGAATATTGCCGTCGCGACCGCCGCTTCGGTGGCCTGAGCGCTCGGGCAAGCTGAGATGGCGTCTGACGAAGGCTCGGCCCTGACGCCGGACATCCGCAAAAACCCTTCCAGCGAACTGAAGACCCGCGTCGCGTCCGCCATCGTCATGATCGCGCTGGCGCTGCTCACCGCCTATTGGGGCGGCTGGCCCTTTGCCCTGTTCTGGCTCGCCGCCGGCATCGCGATGATGGTCGAATGGACCGACATGGTCCGCATCGAACCCCGCCGTCCGGTACAGGCGGTCTATAGCTTCGGCCTTCTGGCCCTGACGTTGCTCTTTCTTCTTGGCGGAAGTTTCGCCGCATCCGCTGCAGCGGCTCTCACCGCCTTGGTCGTCGGGGTGCTTCTGACCCGGGGATCGCGCGAGAAGCTGTGGTCCGCCTCGGCTTTCGCCTATGCGGCGATCATCGTTCTGGTGCCACCGATCGTGCGAACTTCGCCGGATCTCGGCATCCTCGGGCTGATCTGGATGTTCGCCGTGGTCTGGACCACGGATATCGCGGCCTATTTCACCGGCCGCACCCTCGGCGGCCCCAAGCTCTGCCCGTCCATCAGCCCGAAGAAAACATGGTCCGGTTTCCTGGGCGGCGTCTTTGCCGCAGCCGTGGCGGGTTTTCTCGTCGCTCTTGTGGGCCGCAGGCTCGGGTTCGACCATAGCTTCGGGCTTTGGGCCACCATTGCGCTTTCGATTGTGGCCTCGGTCGCCAGCCAGATCGGTGATTTGGGCGAATCCGCCCTCAAGCGCCATTGCGATGTGAAGGATTCGAGCCATCTCATTCCTGGGCATGGCGGCGTGATGGATCGCCTCGACGGCTTCTGGGCCGTCTGCCTTATCGTCGGTCTCGTTCTTCTTGCTGGCTACGGAGCTGCATAGTCCTTCATGGCGCGTTCTCTCACGATTCTCGGGGCAACCGGCTCGATTGGCGGCTCCACAGCCGATGTGGTTCTCGCTCATAGGGACGAGTTTCGCGTCGAGGCGGTGGTTGGAGGCCGCAACGCCGAGGCCTTGGCCGTGATGGCGAAACGCCTCGGGGCCCGGTTCGCGGCCCTGTCGGATGAGAGTGCCGCGGCGGCCCTGAAGGACGCGCTGTCCGGTTCGGGCATCGAGTCAGGGGCAGGCCGTACGGCCGTGCTCGAGGCCGTGGCCCGCCCGGTCGATATCGTGCTCGCCGCCATCAGCGGAACCGCCGGACTGGAGCCGACCCATGCGGCTTTGCGCTCCGCCAAGCGCATCGCGCTCGCCAACAAGGAGAGCCTCGTCTGCGCCGGCTCCGCCTTCATGGCCGATGCGCGCCGCCTCGGCGTCGAGATCACGCCTGTGGATTCCGAGCACAATGCCCTGGATCACGCTCTCGCCGCCGGCTTCAACCGGGATGTGGAAAAGGCGGTGATTACTGCCAGCGGCGGCCCGTTCCGGACCTGGACTCGCGAGCAGATCGCAAGGGCCGATGCCAAGCAGGCCTCGGCGCACCCGGTCTGGTCCATGGGCTCCAAGATCAACATCGACTCGGCCACCCTCATGAACAAGGGGCTGGAGCTGATCGAGGCCCACCACCTGTTCGCTCTCGAGGCCGAGCGCCTCGATGTGCTGGTGCATCCGGAGGCCATCGTTCATGGCCTCGTGCAATGGAACGACGGCGCGGTGACTGCTGGCCTCGCCCTGCCGGACATGAAGGTGCCCATCGCCAATGCGCTGCGGAATGACGCGCGACTTTTCATGGACCTTCCCCGTCTCGATCTCGCCGCGATTGGCCGCTTAACCTTTGAAAAGCCTGATGAGGCACGGTTTCCATGCCTGTCCCTGGCCAAGGCCGCGCTCAAGGCCGGGGGGGCAATGCCGACGATCCTGAATGCCGCCAACGAGATTGCCGTTGAAGCCTATATGGCAGGTCAGATCGGATTTTATGAGATTTCAGAGTTGGTTGAGCGTGTTTGCTCAACTTTCTCGGGAAGCGCGGAAGCGCCTGCGACTGTTGCCGATGCCCTGTCCATCGATGGCGAGGCTCGGATTCTGGCGCGGCGGCTCATTCCGGCGATGCGGAATTGAAGCGCCCTTGAGCGGGCGCGAAAGGTGAAGTGATGGAATGGCTTTCGATACTCGGCGGCGCGACAGGCTCCCTGTTCCTGACGCTGATTTCCTTCCTCGTGGTGCTGACGGTCGTCGTCTTCATCCATGAGTACGGACATTATTGGGTCGGCCGCCGCTGCGGCGTGGGCGTGACCGCCTTCTCCATCGGATTCGGACGCGAAATCTACGGCTGGACCGACAAGCACGGCACCCGTTGGAAGATCTCGGCGATTCCCCTCGGCGGCTACGTGAAGTTCGTCGGCGACCTCAATGCCGCGAGCGTTCCGGACCAGGATCAGTTGAATCAGATGCCCGTGGAGCAGCGGGCGATCAGTTTTCCCCATCAAAGTGTCGCCAAGCGCGCCGCCATCGTCGCGGCGGGGCCTATCGCGAACTTCATTCTCGCCATCGCGATCTTCGCGGGCTTCAACTATTTCAACGGCCGGGCGGTTCTGGAGCCGGTGATCGAATCCGTGCTTCCAGGTAGCGCCGCCGAAAAAGCCGGGTTCCAGCCCCATGACGTGATCCGTTTCATCGACGGGCGGCGGATCGACACCTTCGGGGACATGCAGGTGATCGTCAGTTCCAGCTCCGGCGAGGCCCTGAACTTCGTGGTCCAGCGCGACGGTCAGGACGTCTCCCTGACGGCGATTCCGAGTGTCGAGGAGCGGGATACACCCTTCGGCAAGCAGCGTATCGGCCTGCTCGGCGTCAGGGCTCCACAGGAAAAATCGGCCATCAAGCGTATTTCTTACACGCCGCTGGAAGCCCTCCAGGCCGGTGCCTATGACACCTGGAGTCAGGTCGACCGGACCATGAACTTCCTGCGCAGGCTTATTCTGGGGCGGGAATCCATCGATCAGCTCTCCGGCCCTGTGGGTATCGCTAGAATCGCGGGGACGGCCTTCGAGGTCGGAGGTGTCTACAGCCTCGTAAATCTCATCGGCTTTATGTCCGTATCCATTGGACTCATTAATCTTTTCCCGATTCCGCTACTCGATGGCGGGCACCTTCTGTTCTATGCCATCGAGGCCATTCGCGGTCGTCCGTTGAGCGAAAAGGCCCAGGAAATAGGGTTTCGTATCGGGTTTGTCCTGGTCGGAATGCTGATGATCCTGGCGACTTGGAGCGACCTAGCCCGCTCGTTCGGGTGAAGGCGGCGTTCACCTTGTTGCAAGATTTCTTCCCCACGGAACGTGACACGGACGCCACGCAGGGTAAAAATTGCTACTGTGTTTGTATGTGCCGTTTGCAATGACGGTGAAAGTTTGTACAAGCGGGACAGCACCGAAAGGTTGGGACATCTGTCTCTAACCGGCGGGGAGGACCCTCGCATTGGACGAAGTATAAAAGAAACGGGCCAGTTGATGATGTCGACGACCACGCCACGCCGGAAAAAGCCGGCCGCCACTGCAGTGATCGCCATGAGTGCTCTCATGGCGGGTTTGACCGCTGCTGAAGGCGCTTTCGCTCAAAGCGCTCCCCAGGCCGGCCGCCGCGCCTCCGTTGCTCAGGGGCCGATTATCAATCGCGTCGCCATCGAGGGTAACAGCAAGGTTGATAAGGCCCTGATCGAGGGTGATCTGCAGGCTCGGGCCCGCACCCCGGTCAGTCAGGCCGTGATCGACGCCGACGTTCAGCGCATTCTCAGCGTCTACAGYCGCTCCGGCCGTGGTCTCGCTCAGGTGACGCCGCGCATCGTCGATCTGCCGAACGGCCGCGTCGACGTGGTTTACACCATCGTCGAGGGCGACAAGACGGGCGTGAAGGAAATCCGCTTCGTCGGCAACAATCAGGTTTCGTCCGGCCGTCTGCGTGGCATCATGCAGACCACCGAGACCAACCTTCTGAGCTTCCTCAAGAGCACGGACGTTTATGATCCGGACCGGATCGCCACCGATCTCGAGCTCATCCGCCGCTACTACCTGAAGAACGGCTATGCGGATTTCCGCGTCGTCTCCACTGATGTGCAGTTCGACGCGAATGCCGGTGGCTACGTCGTAACCATCGCCGTCGAAGAGGGTGAGCAGTACCGGATCGGCAACGTCACCGTCGATTCCCGTATCCCCACGGTCAATGCCGAGGCGCTTCGCAGCGGCCTCTCGACCTCCGCGGGCCAAGTCTACAACGCAGACGCCGTGCAGAAGTCGGTTCAGGCGATGACCACCGACGTGGTTCGCACCGGCAATGCCTTCGCGCAGGTCCGCCCGGTCGGCACCCGCGATCCCGCATCCCGCACGATCAATCTCGGCTATGTGGTCGAGGAAGGTCCGCGCATCTACATCGAGCGCATCAACGTGCGCGGCAACAGCCGTACCCGCGACTACGTCATCCGTCGCGAGTTCGACCTGGGTGAGGGCGATGCCTACAACCAGGTGTTCGTCGACCGCGCCGAGCGCCGCCTGAACAACCTCGGTTACTTCAAGCGCGTCCGCATCTCCAACGAGCCGGGCTCCTCGGCCGACCGCGTCATCGTGAACGTGGATGTGGAAGATCAGTCCACCGGCGCATTCTCGGTCTCGGGTGGTTACTCGACGTCCGACGGCTTCATCGGTGAAGTCTCGGTCACCGAAACCAACTTCCTGGGCCGTGGCCAGTTCGTCCGCCTCGCGGGCCAGCTCGGCCAGCGCTCGAACGGCGTCGACTTCTCCTTCACGGAGCCGTACTTCCTCGGCTACCGCATGGCGGCCGGTATCGACCTGTTCTCGAAGTTCAGCGACCAGACCAAGTACTCGCGCTACGAGAACCGCATGACGGGTGGTCAGCTCCGCCTCGGCCTGCCGTTCACGGAAGAGTTCTCGATCACGGCCCGCTACTCGCTGTACCAGCAGCAGCTGGACATCCCGAACGACGAGAAGCAGCCCTATAACGACTGCTCGATCCCGATCGCCGGCTATACCCAGCTGAACGCGGACGGCACGCCGAACCGCCTGTTCTGCGAAGGCAACGGTGAAGCATCGTTGGCGATCAAGGGCTCGGAAGGCGATACGCTGACCTCGCTGGCCGGCCTGACCTTCAACTACAACTCCCTCGACAGCACCCGCGAACCGCGCAACGGCTTCTATGGTGAGTTGAAGACGGACGTTGCAGGCCTCGGCGGCGACTCGCGCTACTTCCGCGCCACGGGTGACGCTCGTTACTACTACGAGATTATCGAGGACATCGTCGGTATCGCCCGCGTTCAGGGTGGTCACATCCAGGGCTTCGGCGACAACAACCAGGGTCTCGGCGAAGGCGGAACCCTGCGTATCGTCGACCAGTTCTTCATGGGCCCCTCGCTAGTGCGCGGCTTCGCCACCAACGGCATCGGCCCGCGTGACATTTCGAGCCTCGACTCGAGCGCCAACGCTCTTGGCGGCACCACCTACTTTGGTGGATCGCTCGAAGTTCAGTTCCCGATCTTCGGCCTGCCGCGCGATCTGGGCCTGAAGGGCGCTGTCTTCGCCGATGCCGGTACGCTGTTCGGCTACGAGGGTCCGACCCGCTTCGACGTGAACGGCAACTCGATCATCACGGGCTACAACCCGCTGACGGGCGCCTGCTCGCGCAACGTGAACCAGACCACCACGCAGGAATGCGTGGACGTTCTCGACAGCCACAAGATCCGTTCGTCGGTCGGTGCATCGATCCTGTGGACATCGCCGCTCGGTCCGATCCGCTTCGACTACGCCATCGCTCTTTCGAAGGAAGAGGGTGTGGATCGCGGCGACGGCGTGAAGGTCGGTGCCGACCGCACTCAGGCCTTCCGCTTCTCGGGTGGTACGCGCTTCTAATCGGGGAGGGCGCCTTGACGGCGCCCTCACTTTTTCATGACAGAATCAAATTTCTTTCCGCAAAGCCAGACGTTGAATTTGCGTCAGGTGGCGGAGATGGCGAATGCAGCACTCCCCGACGGTGTCGACGGGG
>NZ_JBFUMH010000103.1:0-19179 GCF_054049475.1 Microvirga sp. P5_D2
GGTTACCTATGCGCCGACGGGTGTCGTCTGCATCATGAGCGTTCCGCTGGATGCTGCCGATGGCGGGGCAGGAGCGGATCTTTCCTGACACCGATCGCCAGGGGGCCTCTCGCCTTCCGAAACGTGCCCTTGTCTGTCATTCGGCTTTGAACCCAGACCCTGTCGCTTGCCAAATATAAGCCTCTCGGTGGCTTGAGTTCTTTCTCAGAGCGCGAGGGTTACGAGCGGCGCCGACTGTTACCCTTCTGTCATAGCGGTTTGTTTCGCATGTTCAGCCGGTTGCACCTGTTCTGATGGGGGTCAACGTTTCGGTCCCGATTTACAGAGAACACTCTGAGCCGCATCCGCGGGTGATCTCGTCCAATGCCGAGGGCGCGCTGGAGGCACATGACCTCCGCACCCGCCAGGCGGGGAAGATGACCTTCGCCGACTTCCATCCGGTCGTGCCCGGCGACATGGCGGTCTCATCCGCTCACGACATCTGCGACCGCGTCGAACGGGCCCTGCGCGACAAGGTCGACGACGCCTTGATCACCATCCATGTCGAGCCCGAGCAGAAGGCCAAGCACGCTGGGATTGTCGTGCTTTAAGGTCCCGCCTTGAGGTGTCCTGCTCGGAAGCGCTCAGGCGTCGCGCGGCAGGGCGGTGTAGACCCGCACGATGAACTGGTGGAACTCTGCCATGTAGTCTCTCAGGAACTCGGCGGTGGACTCGTTGGTGACCTCGCCCTCATCGGTGATCAGCCCGGGCTTGAACTGGATGTAGGCCTCCGGCGCGTTCATCTGCGGCGAGTTGCAGAAGCTGAGCACGCTGCGCAACTGCTGCTGCGCGACCGCTGTGCCGATGGCGCCGGGCGAGGTGCCGATCACCGCCGAGGGCTTGCGCGTGAACGAGTTCTGTCCGTAGGGGCGGCTCGCCCAGTCGATGGCGTTCTTCAGCCCGCCCGGGATCGAGCGGTTGTACTCAGGCGTGACGAACAGCACTGCGTCGACAGCGGCGATGGCGTCCTTGAACGCGCGGGCCGGCGGCGGGTAATCGGCGTCATAATCGTAGCTGTAGAGCGGCAGGTCCCGGATCGGGATCTCGGTGAACGAGAGGTGCTCGGGGGCGACGCGGGTCAGCGCCTTGGCAAGCTTGCGGTTGATCGACTCCTTGGCGAGGCTGCCGATGAGATAGCCAACTTTGAAGGTGGTCATGGGACCCTCCTGGGTTCACTCGGGGCGGAAGGAATCCGCCCGATGTGGTGTGGGTCCTCAAGACAACTCCTCCGGGCCTGAGGTGGTTGTCAACCGGCTCTAGGCTGGACCCGTTTTGGAGGTGTCAGGCCGCCTTCTTCTCCGGATCGGCCAGGAGTTGGGCAAAGCCCAGCGCTGGGCCGAGCGGCACGATGCCGGTCGGATTGAGCGCCTTGATGGAGTAGTAGCCGCGCTTGATGTGGTCGACGTTGACGGTCCCCGCCACGCCAGGGATCGCCAGCATGCGTTCGAGAGGCATCGTCAGGTTAACGGAAGGGTGACGGGATGCTGGCATAGGCGAGGGCATGAAACCGACCCGCCATTCTCGCTATGCTCGTCACCGCTTTCCGGCTGAGGTGATCAGCCATGCCGTGTGACTGTACTTCCGGTTCCCACTCAGCCTGCGCATGATTGAGGAGATGCTCGCAGCAAGAGGCGTTGAGGTCAGCCACGAGTCGGTCGCCAATGGGCTCTGAAGTTTGGCCATGCCTTTGCCAATCAGTTCCGCCGTCTTCCTGCGCCGGGTGACAAATGGCATCTCGACGAGGTCGTGATCAGCATCGCAGGCCGGAAGCATTGGCTCTGGCGCGCCGTCGATCAGCATGGGGTCGTGCTCGACATCCTGGTTCAGAGCCGTCGCAATGCCAAAGCGGCCAAGCGCTTGCTGCGGAAATTGCTCAAGAAGCAGGGCATTGCCCCTCGCGTGATGATCACGGACAAGTTGGCCAGCTATGCCGCTGCAAAGCGAGGAGCCATGCCCGGTGTTGAGCATCGGCAGCATAAAGGCTTGAACAATCGCGCTGAGAATTCTCATCAGCCGACCCGCCGACGCGAGCGGATCATGAAACGGTTCAAGTCAGCCGGACAGGCCCAGCGCTTTCTCTCAACTCATGATCAGGTTGCAAATCTCTTTTGACGCCCCGCCGATACCAACGCCTCTGATCATCGCCGTGCCCGTGCCTGGGCCTTCGCGACTTGGGGCGAGGTAACTGGCCATGCTGTGAGCTTCTGACCGGCTGATCCTATAGGATCTCGACCCAACCCGGACCTGCGCTGGCGCCGTTGGCCACAACAAGGCTCTCGATGCGAACTTTGTGACGATCTGGATGGGTGCTGGCGGCGCCGCGATCTGATCTGCCCGCGAAAGAAAGCCTGCTGGCTTGCGCGAGCGGGCTTTCGTTGGGACTGGTGTCGGGATCCGGTTGTGACGAACTATTCCCACCGGACCCAACGGACGCGACGCTTCCAATGGCTCTCGATCAGTCTGACCTTGGCGTCAACTAAGTCGGCCAGAACGCTCTCGGGCGCGAGAGACCGCAGATCCTTTGACTCCTGTTTGATCTCCGCCAGGGTTGCTCCATCAATCAGCTTCCTCTCGTCCGTCAGCAGGGCTTTGCGAAGACGCATGGCTCAATCCTCTGGGCTCGCTCCTCTCAAAGGACAAGGGCGGCCGTTCTCGCTCACGGCCACAAAGATAAACTCCGCCTCGGTCACTTTGAGACGGTCTCCTCGGCCCTGCCGCAGCACCCACACCTCGACGTTGAGGGTGATGGATGTCCGTCCGATCCGGATCGGATCGGTATAGCAACAGACTGCATCACCCGCTTGGACAGGTTGGAGGAATGCGATGTTGGACACCGCAACCGTGACGACCGAATCCTGCGCGTGGGAGGCTGCCGTCATCGAGGCGGCTGCATCCATCAGAGCCATGATCCAGCCGCCAAAGATGTCGCCGCGGGGATTGGTGTTAGCCGGCATTGCGAGGGTTCGGGACGCCAAGGCTCCCCGCGGCTCGTCGACGATATCTCGCTTCTGAACTGCGTAGTTCATACTGGATCCTCCAGGTGTGGTTCGCCTCAATGGCTGGGAACACTAACAATGGCGGGGGGACGCTATCGGGCTGCCTGACGCGCGATGTGTCTGATGGCAGCGCGGCCGATGCCTAAGTCCGACAATTCCCGTTCGCTGAGGCTTTCAAGCTCTCGGATGGTCTCGTGGTACGTGAGCCATCTTTGAACCTTTGTGAGAACAAGCGACATCAACATGGGCAGGATACCTCTGTGAGTGTACGAATGGGGCTCAGGGCCGACAGCCTCTAGTCCCTGACGTGTGGGTAGCGCCGCATCGTTTCCGCTTGCATCGCCCGGGCCTCGGTCCAGACGCTGGTGGCCATGCGGAGCAAGGTGAGGACGATCATGGCAAGTCTCTGAGCGCGGCTTCGATCGAGCACCTGTTGCAGACCCGCGCCGGCTCGTCGGTGATCAACTGCCGATGGGGACGAAGCGGATACCCTCGTGGTCTGGCTCGCATGAATGGTGGGCGGGAGCACAGTGGATCGATGCTCTGCAGAAAGACATTGGGTCTGAAGCCTTGGTGAGACGAGCCTGGGGTGCAAGTCGGCCCTGAGAAACACGTGCGCAAACGTTTGAACTGGCATGGGCCATCTCCTGTGTTGTCAAACACTGATGATCCCGAGCGCTTCCGTAAGTGTTCTTGTGAGGAGCATGCGCGTGTTTGCTGCATCGCGACATGCAGGTCAGAGCATACGACCTATGCGCAGTCGACACGGAACTTCGCTGCGTTGCAAATCAAAGAGGCTGTTCTTCTGCGACTGGCAGAGTGGGGGACGCCATGCCCTGCGGCAATCTGGATCTTGCTTATTGTGCAGCGCAGCATGAAACTGTGCGTTGCAGCATCAGCTGTCTCTGATGCTGCTGCCCCGCTGGGGCGGTTCCTCCTTCACTTGGCCGCTCCTTGGAGCGGCCCCTTTTTGTCAAGGCAGGTGTCCATGATCCTTCTTCTGAACCTTGCTGCGGACATGACACTGCTGGCACTGGAAAGCCAAACCATCATCGGGATCAGGCTGGCTCGTCTCTCCCTCGGCGGACCTGCCGCCATGGTGGAGGCCGAGCGGATGGTGTCCGAGAAGGTCCTTGCGCTTGGCGAAGCCGCGACGACGTTGGTCACCGGTGGGTCAGCGCATGATGTCGTGCGGGGATACCGCCGGCACGTGCAGGCGAACGCCCAACGTCTCACAGGCTGACGTCAACGGGAACGTCGCTTCTCCCGTCCCCGGGTTCAGCTTTCATTGCGAGGGACTGCCTTGGATTGGGACAAGATCAAACTGTTCTATGAGGTAGCGGAAGCCGGGAGCTTTACCCGGGCTGGTGAAAAGCTCGACCTGAACCAGTCCTCTCTCAGCCGCAGCATCAGTGCCCTGGAGCGGGATCTGAACGTTCCGCTCTTCCATCGTCACGCCCGTGGTCTCATCTTGACCGAGCATGGTGATGCGCTGTTCCGAGCCGCGCTCGACATGCGCCGGTCTTTGGAGGTGACGCGTCAGCGTTTTGCCGAAACCAGTGAGCGGCCCGTCGGAGATCTCAAGGTCACGGCCACCGTCGGGATTGGTGGCATCTGGCTCACCAACCGCATCGCGGAATTCCTCGATCTCTACCCGGAGGTCAACGTGCAGCTGATCCTGACCAACGACGATCTCGACCTTGCCATGCGCGAGGCCGATCTCGCGATCCGGCTGCGGCGTCCGGTACAGCCGGACTTGATCCAGCGGCGCCTGTTCACCATCCACTACCATGCCTATGCCTCGCACGCGTATCTCGAGCGCTTCGGCGAGCCCAAGGGCGTGGAGGATCTCGATCAACACCGCATTGTTTGCCTGGGCGGCCACCAGCCCGCCTTCATCCTCGACCTGCACCGGCTGCCAAACCTCGGGCGCGACCCCAAGTCCCCACGCCCGAGTCGGTTTGTGGTCAATGACAGCCTGGCTCTCCGGCATGCGATCGAGGCGGGCGCCGGGATCGGCATGGCGCCGGATTATGCCATGAGCGACAACCCAAAGGTGAGACGGGTTCTGGAGGAGGTCGAAATGCCAGCACTCGACAGCTACCTGGTGTATCCGGAAGAAATGCGCTCAGTCGCGCGGGTTCAGGTGTTTCGCGATTTTCTCGTCACGAAGGCGCAGCGCTGGGCCTACTAAAGATCGGCCCGATCACGGGGCCGATCTCAGACAACACGGCATGAGCCGTTTTGGAACGAGACCGATCCGGAGGCAGGATCACTTCGGTCACTCTGGATGCCGGCCCTACAGACAAAAACACCCGACCTCTGGGCCGGGCATTTTGAACACGTCGATGAGGGACACCTTACTTGGTGCGAGGTGCAGCCTTCGCCGGGACGATCCTGGCCGCTACCGCAGAGCGAAGGGCGTTGAAGGGGGCAAAGCTGTCCTGGGCCAGCTTGGTGTAGAGCTCACGGCTCTTCGTGGCATGTGCGACGAAGCCCTCGTAGGCGCTCTTGAGATAGTCGCTCTGGATCTGGATGGCCTGGTCAAGCGACTTAACGCCGGCCAGCTTCTCGAACGTAGCGCCATTCTGGTCAAAGGACTTCTTGGCGTAGTCGGACATCTCGACCATGATGGCCTTCGTGCCGGTGGAGGTGACATCAAACGCCTTCACTGTGGCCTCAAAACTGTCTTTGCCGAATTTCTGAACGGCTTCGAACTGCTGGTTCATTACGAATCTCCGAAAGGTGAGGGCGTCTGGCGCCTCTCAGATGTTGAGCCGTATCATATTCCGGCATGTTCTTATTGTGCATTGCACAATAAATGTCAAGGATTTTTGTGCGCTGCACAATGCTAACAGCTTGTTTGTATGAACCCCCGTCGAGCCAAGATGCCGCAGCCTGCTATGGGATCAAAGCCTGCTGTTGCCAAGTTATGCTGCGGTGCAGTATGGATCCTTGTGCCCTACGGCCAAGGCTGATCTCTGCAGCCCCCACTGCTGGCCTCCGGCACCCGTTCCGTGCGTCAGTTCATCCAGTTCAGCGTACCGATCCGCCGTTTTTACCCAACGGAGAGGTTCCGGCCTTGTGATCAGCGCAGAAAGTCGCCGCGCCGCTGATGGTCCGGATCGCTCCCTCCACATTTGCGAGGAATGATGACCCCCAACCGAACTATCGGCCAAACCCCGCCTGATCGAGCCAATGAACTCGTAGCCCAGCTTCTCGACACCTCCCATGAGGCCGTCGAGCTCCGCGAACAGCTGCTTGCAGCGTTAAGCCAGGAGCTGGAGCTTCTGGCCAACCTGCAGGAGCAGCACCTCTTCCCGGTGCTGGAGAACCACCCGGAGACCGCCGATCTCGTGCGCGGGGCGCGCGATGACCATCAGCAGACCAGGGCTCTCCTGAATGAACTCGCGGCCATGCAGAAGGACAGCGATGCGTTCCTGGCCAAGGTGTTGGAGCTGCGGAAGGTGTTTCAGCAGCACATCCGCAACGACAAGAACGAGCTGCTGCCGGTGGTGCTGAAGGTCTTGAGCGAGGAGGAGGTCGAGGCCGTCGTCGAGAAGGTTGAGGAGGAGGTCGCGGAAACCAGGCAGGCCGCCGCTGAACCACGGCGAACCCGGCGGAGCCGCAAGTCGGCCGATGCTGGGGCGGACGCAGGCGGGACCTTGTTGGCTGCCGTCGAGGCTGACTCGGAGAGTGTCAGGGTCCTTGAGCAGTCGACGCAGGACGCGGTTCAGGACAGTGCCCAGGCGGCGTCCGAGTTGGGTGGCCGCTCATTGGAAAACTTCAGCCGTCAGGGCCGGGAGGTCCGAACCCCGGTCGATCAGATGCCGGAATACCTTCAAGCCGTCGCCCGCTCCAATCGGATCTTGGCCGGTGGGGCCGGGACCATCACGCTGGAGTGGTTCGGGCTCCGGCAGGAGCGCCTACTGAAGAACGTGGAGGGCATGACCGATCTTCTGAGCTGCCGGACGATTCCGGACTTCGTCAACCTCCAGAGTGCTCTGGTCCGGGGCAATGTTGAGCGCATGCTCAAGAACAGCCAGCGCCTGGCGCAGCTCACGGCCCAAGTGGCCCAGGAGGCCACCCGGACCCTCACGGCGCAACCCAAGCACGACCGGCGCGGGCTCTAAGGGTCTGTCTGACGACGCTCCCGGCTCGCGAGCCGGGAGCCCCACATCGGGGATCCGACAACACTGCAGGACTGTCCTTGGCATCCGATATTCCATCGATTGCGTGTGTTGCTTGGCGTGAGACGCTCTTGTCTCCAAACCTTTCCAGCGGGGGCGCATGCGACTGAAGCTTCCGATTGCCCACCTTCTGAAAGCCCAGCGCCGCTGGAAGAAGACCCTCGTCAGGGCCACGGCGACTTCGCGCAGGCTCATCACCAAGCCGCGCAAGACCCGACCCAAGAAGAGCAAGCTGACCGAGGTCAGCGCCTTTGGGTCCAACCCCGGCAATCTCCGGATGCTGGCCTACGTGCCCCCGCAATTGCCCAACCCCGCGCCCCTGGTTGTGGTGCTGCACGGCTGCTTGCAGACTGCCCACGGGTACGACGAGGGCAGCGGCTGGTCGATGCTGGCGAGACGGCACGGCTTTGCGCTCGTCTATGCCGAACAGTCCCAGGCCAACAACCCGAACCGCTGTTTCAACTGGTTTCAGCCTCACGATGCCCGGCGGGGCTCAGGCGAGGCCTTGTCGATCCGCCAGATGATCACCCGCATGCGGCGGACCTACAGCATTGACCCAGCCCGAATCTTCATCACAGGTCTCTCAGCCGGCGGCGCCATGGCGTCAGTGATGCTGGCCACCTACCCGGAGGTCTTTGCCGGCGGCGGGATTATCGCCGGACTTCCCTATGGCGCCGCCTCCGGTCTGCGCCAGGTTATGTCCGCCATGAAGCGACCGCAACCGCGGAGCGCCCAGCACTGGGGCGACCTCGTCCGCTCCGCGTCGCCCTATACGGGCCCGCGGCCGAGGGTATCGATCTGGCATGGCACAGAGGACCGGACGGTTGCAGCCGCCAATGCAGCTGCGTTGCTTAGCCAGTGGACTGATGTGCACGGTGTCAGCGAGGAGGAGTTTACTCAGACGTCAGTGGCGGGCCACCGCCGACGGGCCTGGTCGAACCGAAAGGGCGACACGATCCTTGAGCTGTACCTGATCGATGGCATGGGCCACGGCACGCCCGTGCGCCGGACGAAAGCTCAGGCCGCAGCCGGCGGAGCCGGGCCGTTCATGCTGGATGTGGGCATCCCATCCTCGCTGCATCTGGCGAAAGCGTGGGGCCTTGTTGGACAGAAGAGAGCCACGCGCGGGATCTGAGCGTCGGCCCAACCCATACCGGATTTACCATGCTAGCGGCCATCAAAAACCATCTTAGCGACTGGTCTCAATCATAGAAGGGCAGGGCGTGCTCGTGGCGATGATCTATGCCAGAGGGGCAGCACTGTCTGTCAATGCAGCCATTGCTAATCCAATAGGCACCAAGCGTTGGCTAGCCCAGATGAATATTCGGGCTTCTCTTCGGGCCTGCTGCCGGTCTAGCTTGAAGTATGAAACCGCATGACTACGCCCTCGCTCCAGTTCTGAAGGTCAATCACCGCGCCAATCGGCTGCTGGCAGCCCTGGAGCCGGAGGATTTCGCGGCACTCGAACCGTACCTGCATGGGGTTTCCTTGCAGCAGGATCAGGTGCTGTATGAGGCCGGCGATCCCCTGCGCCACGCCTATTTCCCCATCACATGGTGGTGTCGCTGGTGGCCGTGCTGAAGGACGGCCGCTCGGCCGAGATGGTGGTCTATGGCAGGGAAGGCGCCCTGGGCCTGGTGAGTGCCGTGACAGCCGTCCAATCCTTCGGGCGCTACATCGTGCAGGCCAACGGCACCGCCTCGCGGATCGAGCTGGAGCGCCTGCACGAGGTGATCGGCCAGCGCCCGAAGGTGCGCCAGCTGGTGCTGCGCTTCGCCGAGGCCATGATGGCCCGGGTTCTGCAGAACGTGGCCTGCAATGCGGTCCACGGCGTCGAAGCCCGCGCCTGTCGCTGGATCCTCAGCATGCACGACCGGCTCGACCGGGATACCCGTGCCGCTCACCCATGAGTTCCTGGCTGACATGCTGGGCGTGCAGCGCTCTACCGTCAGCAGCATCACCCGATCATTTCAGGAGGTAGGCTTCATCAGACAGGGCAGGGGTGTGATCACGGTGGCGAACCGCGCCGGGCTGGAAGGCGCCTCCTGCGAGTGCTACGGCACAGTACGCCGCAGCTTCGAGCGGCTGCTTCCTCACACCTATGGGAACACCTCGACCACTGATCTACGTCAGCAGCGGCGATGTTCCTGATCCTTGTTTCACACGACTGCTGAGCGCGACGGCCTCGCAGGTGAGATCGTGCGCCCTACCTGTGTTTTCGGATCGAAGCCGGGAGGGTAGAATGTCCGATCACGTCTACAAAGTCGTTGAACTGGTGGGCTCGTCGACGAGCAGCATCGAGGACGCAATCCAATCGGCAATCAAGCGTGCCGATCAGACCCTGCGAAACCTGCGCTGGTTCGAGGTGGGGCAAACCCGTGGGCACGTAGAAAACGGCGAGGTCCAGCATTACCAGGTGCTGCTCAAGGCTGGCTTTACCTTGGAAGGCGAGTATCCGTAAGACGAGGCCATAGCTCCTCAGGCGTGTCAGGAATCCAGGGGCGGGATGACTCTGACCCTTCAGCGGGAACTCAACATTCGGCTCGGCAGGATCGACAGGCAATGTCTGTGATGTCGTTGTAGGTGACATCAACATGGGTTGGCTTTATCTATGGAGTGTGGACTGGGTGCAGGCTGGACCTCACAAAGTACCCAGTTGTGAAGACAGTGACAGCCGTTTTGTCACGATCTGGGAGAGGCTGCGCCCGCACTGCCCCGTCACGGCAACTTCACCTTTAGGAAATGTTATCTTCGATAAAGATCAACGAATTAGAGAGCACAGGAGCGCTACGAGGGTAGTCTGCCAGGGATATCAATGGCTTGGCCTTTTGAGGACGAAGATCAGAACTTGTCAATAATTTACAGCTTTACTCTTGCTGTCTTGTAAAGCTTCACACCTGAACCTTAACTCGTCTTCCCGGCTCCGAACGCACCAGGTACTTCCTCGTTCAACCTTCACAAAAACGAGGAACACGATCGTGACGTACCAAGATCAGATCACGCAGTCTCAGATGCTCATCGAGGGCCAGAGCACCTGGAACGGCATCGACCCTGAGGCGGTCGCCCGCATGCGGCTGCAGAATCGGTTCAAGACTGGATTGGACATCGCACACTACACCGCAACGATCATGCGCGAGGACATGGCGGCCTACGATGCCGACCCGTCGCTCTACACCCAGTCGCTTGGCTGCTGGCACGGCTTCATCGGTCAGCAGAAGATGATCTCGATCAAGAAGCACTTCGGCTCCACGGAGCGCCGCTATCTCTATCTCTCGGGCTGGATGGTCGCGGCCCTGCGCTCCGAGTTCGGGCCGCTGCCCGATCAGTCCATGCATGAGAAGACCAGCGTTCCTGCACTGATCGACGAGCTCTACACCTTCCTGCGCCAGGCCGACGCCCGTGAGCTTGGGCTGCTGTTCCGCGATCTCGATGCTGCGCGCAAGAGCGGCAACCCGATCAAGGAACGTGAGATCGTCAATGCCATCGACAGCTACCAGACCCACATCGTCCCGATCATCGCCGACATCGATGCCGGCTTCGGCAATGCCGAGGCGACGTACCTTCTCGCCAAGAAGATGATCGAGGCCGGTGCCTGCTGCCTCCAGATCGAGAACCAGGTCTCGGACGAGAAGCAGTGCGGGCATCAGGACGGCAAGGTCACCGTKCCRCACGAGGACTTCCTCGCSAAGATTCGSGCCWTCCGCYACGCCTTCCTCGAGCTCGGCGTCGATGACGGCCTGATCGTCGCCCGCACCGACTCGCTCGGCGCGGGCCTGACCAAGCAAATCGCCTTCAGCCGCGAGCCGGGCGACATTGGCGATCTCTACAACGCCTTCCTCGACTGCGAGGAGATCACGCCCGAGAACTGCACCAATGGCGACGTGGTGATCAGCCGCAACGGCAAGCTCCTGCGCCCGAAGCGGCTGCCGAGCAACCTGTTCCAGTTCCGCCCCGGCACGGGCGAAGATCGATGCGTGCTCGACTGCATCACGGCGCTGCAGAACGGCGCGGACCTTTTGTGGATCGAGACCGAGAAGCCGCATGTGGAGCAGATCGCTGGCATGGTCGACCGCATCCGCGAGGTTATTCCGAACGCGAAGCTCGTCTACAACAACTCGCCGTCCTTCAACTGGACCCTCAATTTCCGCCAGCAGGTCTACGATGCATGGGAGAAGGCCGGCAAGGACGTGTCGCAATACGACCGCGCCAAGCTGATGAGCGTGGACTACGACGACAGCGAACTCGCTAGGGAAGCCGACGAGCGCATCCGCACCTTCCAGGCGGACGGAGCCAAGCGCGCCGGCATCTTCCATCATCTCATCACCCTGCCGACCTATCACACGGCGGCGCTCTCCACCGACAACTTGGCCAAGGAATATTTCGGCAGCGAAGGCATGCTGGGCTATGTGCGCAACGTGCAGCGCCAGGAGATCCGCCAGGGCATCGCCTGCGTGAAGCATCAGAACATGGCCGGCTCTGACATCGGTGATGACCACAAGGAGTACTTTGCGGGCGAAGCCGCCCTGAAGGCAGGCGGCGCGCACAACACCATGAACCAGTTTGCGGCTTAAAAGATCAGCGGCCGGGGCGGTTGTCCGAGCGAACGCTAGTCGATTGCACCTTACACCCGCGGTTGACCGAAGCCTAACGACACAGAGGCCGCAAACGTCCCGGTAGAGGGAATGCTGCGGTCAGCCTTTGACTTTAACAGGAGTGAAGCACATGACGATCTCTGAAAAGCCACAACTGAAGAGCCGCTTTGAAGACGCTGCAAGCTCGATGTCTCCCGATCAAGAGGGCGCCATCCGGATCCTTGCCAATGAGCTCCATCGGGTGAATGAGGCGGTGATGAACTGCGTCAACCATGGCTTGTCGATAGAGCTGCAAAGGGTCAAACGCTGCCATTCTGAGCGAGGATACTGGGGCGATATGATCGTGCCGGTCATCGTCAAGCAAAGTGACGAGCGGAGCTAAGCGCCCGCATTCATCCACAGAGCGGGCAGGGATCTACGTCAACCCGATCCGCATTATGGTGGCGCCGCGCTATCGGTCGATTGGAGTGTCGCGTCGTCGACTGGCCCTGGCCACTCAGCTATATTAGCTTAGTGGTAGAGGGCCGCAGCTCCGTGGTACAGCGGGAGGCGATCATGTATTTGGTCATCCGCAAGTTCAACCACATCAGTTCGATGGCTGAGGCGGCTCGGCGAGCCGAGAGTGGTCTTGGCCAATTGCTCAAGCAATCTCCTGGCTTCCAAGGCTACTACGTATTCGATGCTGGCGGTGGGGTCGGTGGATCTGTGAGCCTATTCGAGAGCAAAGAGGCGGCTCTGGCAGCCAACGAAAAGGCGCTCGCCTGGATCAGGGGTAGTCTCGTCGATGTCATCAATGGCGAACCTGAAATCACTATGGGCGAGGTGCTCGCGGTCGTCACGACTAGAATGCTGCCATCGGGAGATCCATTGATCCCCATGTTAGGTGCCAGGAGCCTCTGAACTTCGTTTGCAGCTCGGCAGTCCGGATAACCGCGCGACAGGGGCGATCTCGGAGTAGGCTGCTTACATGTAGGTCTTCCGTCTTCAACCCAGCAGCGTAGCAGGCGCGGATCAATGCTTGCGGGCCTGAACCAGGTAAGGCGGGGACCGTCGTCTCTCCCAGAGCCTTGCAGGCCTCCAGCCGATGCAGCCCCTCAACCAGAACAAAGCGGCTGCCATCGGGCCGCACGAGAATGGGCGTTTCCTGCACTTTCGCCAGCATGCTCTCGGCTAGGGTTTCAACCTTCTTGGTATCGAGAGTTTGGCGCCGCTTCACAGGCACATAGACATCCTGAATTGCGAGCATCTGCCGCTTCAAAACCATCCCGGCCACTCCCTTGTAGGTCCTTTTGATGAAGCTTATGCGGAGTGAGGAGGCTTGCATAGGAACATGCCCCGTCATGAGGCGTTCACCGATAGACCCAGCTTAGCAATTTGGTGGGACGTAGGCATTGGGACCCCTCAACCGAAGACATCACCATGAGCAAATTCGCAGCATTGATGGGCTTCCTCTTCCTGACCGTTTCGTCTGCCTGGGCCCAGACTCCTCCGCCCGCCGCACCCGGCGCTTCTCTGGCCGGCGACGCCACAGCGACTGGAGGCGGAATTGCGGATTACTGGTGGATTATCCTGCTGGTCATTATTGTTGTGGCAGCCATCTGGTACTTCTCGCGCCGGCGCAGAAGCCTGTAAGCGAGTTGATCCCACAGGAACGGACGCTTGGCGTCAGACGTTGATCAGCCGACATGTTGATGGTCATGACCGTCTTCAAGACAGAGCCCGGCTCCGTGTCGGGTGCTTTTCCCATATACTGAGTGCCGCACCTATGCGCTCCAGGGATGCGGTCCCTGAGAACGTGGGACGTGCCAGTCGATCTCAATCGACGCTTTGACGGTGCAAACCCGCTGGCCACGCTCATCCCGAACTTCGATGACAATGCGTCTGGTGTCGCCCTTGGCGAGCCGGCCTATTCCAATCTCAGCCGAGCGGGCCGCCGCTTGCACGGCAGAGTCCAAGCTGTCGAACTCGGCGCCTTCGTCATCGTGCACGCCCTGTGCACCATCATGAATATCGAACTAGTAGCGGGCCATGGCTGTCTCCTCTTGGCCGGCAACAGTGCGTCAGACATCGGCTAATTGTCGGACCGTGCCCTGGCTGAAGGTGCTGTCTGAAACCCTCAGCCAGGGCATCGGTGGAGAGGAGGCCCTCCAACAACTCCAAAGCCATTGACCAACGGCGTCGGAGTCTCTGTTCGGGCGGATACGCAACGCGCCCGGTGCATCCATCCTGTCCTGTTCAGAGTAAACAATCCGTAGACGGCGAAATGCACCGGGTGCGACTAATACATCTCAACGGCATCCTGGGCCATTTGACCTTCATCAAGGTTTAGGGGGCGCACGTGGTTTAACGGGTGTCACACTGTGAAATTAGTACGATCCGAGTGGCCGATGGCCATGTCGATTGAGAGACAGCTCAAGGCGAGCTCCGACGAATAGTTGCTGCCAAAGATCAGTCATAGCGGCTTCATGAGGCTGTCATTGAGCTGCTTTAGGTGAGCCCTATGGCCGCTTGGCCTGAGGGACAAGGACGGGCACGGATGCACTGCCGTCCTTGTCCCTCACCCAATCTCATCCGTTGCAGCGGCACTCAGCTCAGGTTTCAACGGCCCTGGCGTGTTACTGTGTGATGTCGTGCCTGGCGTGCCAACGTTGGACAACTCACGGTCAGACAGAACATTCAATTGCTACGCCGTCTCACGAGCACGCAGCCAGCGGCGCAGGCCGGAAAGAGCAGCCGATAAAAACATGACGCAACCTCAATAATGAGCCAGCCCACGCGCGAAGGCGCCGCGCACGGGCAGCGAGAAAAGGGCCACCTGTTGCGGTGGCCGAGTTTAGGGAGGGAACCCGTCACCGGGCGGGTGTGGCGGAGGAGGGGTCATCTACAGCGCACCCGGCTTGCGACAAACCTGAAAGTGGTCGCCCCTGCCATGCACAATGAGCATGGAACGGATGGGGAGCGTTCAACGCTCGTCTACGGCTGCCGAGCGGCTCAGACAGGGACCTTGGTGACAATCCATGCCGCCGCCTCAGAACTGAAGCCATTTCGGTCAACTCCTCGTCGAGATCCTCAACTACATCAGGATCAAGGATGTAAGCAGACTGATGCGACGGAGGATCAAGCTCACTTCGTTCGGCTTTCGGCTCTTGGCGCTGTCAGCCACTGGAAGGCATGCAGAACCATGCTCGTGTCGGGCAAGGTTGTTTCTGATGCCGATGAGACGGCCCCCCGATGACCAGCCGCTGCAAGGCCAACCGCGTGTCCTGCCGGCTACAGACATCAGCGTGAAAATCAGACAGGTGAGCTTCTGCCAAACGGCGCGATTACTCGTCTCTCTAACACTTTTACAGAACCAACCGATTTCTGAAGGTATCCACCATACTCCAGACAGAAGTTGCGGCGCCTGATTTTGCTCCTGTGCCGGCACCCACATTCAAGTCGGCCACCATCCGATTTGTTGTCTCGCTTGTTGTCCTAATTGGCATCAGCTTCCTGCTGGCTGGCCTCTGAGAGGACATCATCCGAACCTGTGCACTTTTCGCTACATCCACAGCCTTGCTGATCAGGCATTCTGATGTGGTCCATGATGGAGCGGCTGGGGGCTGGTCCTCCCTGAAACTCAAGCGCCTCTGCGATGCGGGGCGCTTCTCTTTGTCGAGAGGGTGGACAGCTATCTGAAGCGCCTTTTGCTTTTTTCTCTCAAGGTTGTGCCCTAGGTTAAGGGCAGGCGGGCATCCGTCACCAGTCCATGAGAGAGGCCCGCCGCGTGTCCCTACAGCGCCTGTTCATCATCGCCCCGTCTCTGGCGCGCCTGATCCGGAAGGACAGGGGAGGCGAGCGCGTGCAGGAGGGTTACTTCCCCGACCAGCCGCAGCACCGCACGTATGTTCAAATTGAGGAAGCCCGCAGCAGCCTGATCCTTGAGGCGGGGGCTGATGGGGCGTCCGAGGAGTGGGCAGACCTGCCCCCGGCTCATGCGCAGGCCCTGCTGGCGGTCAGCCAAGGCCAAGTGGGGTACCTGCGCACCATCCTCTCGATTGGCTCACACGAGATCCAAGTTCTTCATTTCATCAGGCCCGCTCCCCTCGATCTGGTGGCAGTGGCCGTTCCATCAGAGGACGAACAGAACTTCCGTCCATTGCCATGGTTCGGCCCGGAGGTCAGCGCCGAGCCTGCCTATCGGCGCCGACGCCTGGCTCTCGAGGGCGCTCCAGAGGCCCCCGAGGTGGATGTCACGAATGCGGCTCTCAACAACCTGCTCGATCTTCTCGAGGACCGGTCCTCCACTTGGTCACAGTCGCTGGAGGCCATGATATCCGACGTGCCAGCGGCTGATGCGTCTCTACCCGTGGCGGCTCCTGTGTCGGAGCCAGAGACCGAGGCGCAGGAGGAAATCGATGAACTCGGCATCGAGGATGACGTCATTCGCGAGCTGGCGCGGTCACTGCAACCGCGGCGCGGCAGATAATCGTGACACGTCCGTTAGGGCCAGCGGGCACCGCCTCCTTCCTGTCAGGGCCGCTCGTGCGCACCCTGCACCCTGTTCGACAGCTCCCAGAAGCCTTGCTAAGGGGTGCCGTACGCAGGCCGGATCCGACCCGCTGCCAGAGAGGGAAATGAGATGTCCGATTGTTTGCACTGTGACATCAACCAACTCGTGCAGGAGCGCTTTAAGCGCGACGACACCGACCTCGTCGAGATGGCATCCATGATCGTCGAGAGCCTCGCCGACCTGATCCTGCTCGCGCCTGAGAGCGACCGGTCCAATCTGATGGCGCACGCGCTTTCCGCCTTTGGGCAAATCGTCCTGGAAAAGAGCGGCGCGCTCGACAGTAGCTCCAACGCCACGCACTAGGGATCAGCCTACTGCCTACTCGCCCATTCGACTTGGCCCGGCTCCCCGCAACACGGAACGTTGGCTCCGATTGGCCCCTGCTCGGAGGCCGTTAGAACATCCCGATGCTCATCCCTGCCGCAAGAGCAGCCCCAAGCTCTTCGCAGCGCTTCAGATCGTCTGGGCTGATGACCTTAGGGGCAAGGATTGCTTCCGGCGTCTGGGCATGGGTGCAGACGATCAGCGGTTCTGCCACGGCTTTGAGCCGCCATCCGGTCGCGATGCGCTCCACCTGGCGGGCCGCATTGTGACCGTCACTGCCGGCGCAGATCAGCATCGCGTAGGGACGTCCGCTGATGTGATCAAGGGCTGGATAGTAGGTGCGGTCGAAGAAGTCCTTCATCAGGCCGGCCATGGCCGCCAAATTTTCGGGAGTGCTGAAGATATAGCCGTCCGCTTCGAGGAGATCGGTCGCTTGCGCAACCGGCGCCGGAAGCAGACTCACGCGCACGGTGGACTCTAAAGCTGCCCCACGGGCAGCGGCCTCGACCATCTGACGGGTACCTCCGGTCCCCGAATGATACACGATCAGAAGCGTTTTCATCGTGCCTGGGTCCAACGCGTTATCCATCGGCTGAGATCTTGACCCTGATCACAGGTGACGGCAACGGGATGGCTACCGACAGCCGTCTCTAATCCCAGTGCAGGGGTCTTTCAAATTCAACCACGCGGCGCTGCCGGTCGAATAGCGTGCCATCGAAGCGCCCTAGTCGAGAGACGTCATTCGAACCTTCAACCAGGGCGCGTGTGATGCCGGTTGCCACATCGCTTTTCCAACATGGGATTGGCGCGGTAAAGATCGCAATCCCACTGGCACACCTGCGCAAATGCCTTTCAGCACTTGACGCAACAGTGTGTGGCGCCGTTTGTCGGCGCTAGAGCTTGGCTGCGATCTCGGGCCGGTTCTCGGCCAACCATTGTTTGGCATCAACCGAGTCAACGACGCAGTCGAGTGCCGCCCAGGTGGGGTCCTCCAACGACTCCTCTCTGAGCCGGGTGGCCGCATACTCGACCAGTTTGTGCAGCCCCTCGTAGCCAGGGCGCGTCTCAAGGGCGTCAGCAACCCAGACGCTGGACCAGCCCTGCGCCGCCAGGTGCTGGATGCTCTGTGGATCGGCCTCACAAAACCATGGCGTCGCATCGAACTCAAGGGCGTGCGCATTATCGGCCGTATGACATGCAGCTCGGATCATCACCTGCCTCCCAGATCAGTTTTGTAAGCTCTACTCTATCAGACGCCAAGTCTATCAGACGCCAAGATCGCCAGGGATCGCCGTTTCACTGGATCTGGCTGCTCTGCGCTCCAGCACCGAGACCGGGAAAAGCCCGAAGCTCATCGAGAAACCGTACTGATAATCCGAGCAGCAGACTCTGAGCTGAATCCTACTTCCATCAGCTCCTCCTCAAGGTCATCAATGGTGACAGGATCAAGGGTCATCGAGCCAGCCTCCTCTGACCCGATTAGAGACGCCGCTCGTCCTGCTCCAGAGCGCTCGCACCATCACCGATGGGCACTGTCGTCACGCGAACGACCGGCTCCCCATCCTCGGTCTCGTCATCGTCGCTGTCATAGACTTTGATCACGGCCGGACGTCCCTCGACCTTCTCGTCAAGGGAGATGCTGCACCCGCCCATGTTCTCTTCCAGATCGGCCCTATTCGATAGTTCCACTGCGCTACGGTAGCTCGACCTGTTCATGACAAGACAACAAAGGCGGGGCAGGGGGGAGCTTGCCCTGCAGTTGGAATCCCATTGCTTATCGCTTTCGCGTCAAGTGGTGCGGCCTTTCACATGAGGCTACTCTGCCCGCTGAGCCGATGCGATCAAGGCGGCCTGCGTCGAAGTTGAGAAGGTGCAGACGGTCAAGGGATTCCAAAGAACGATCGGTGATCCGTGAGCAACTCCTGCGCTCGAGCCCCTGGCAGTATCAGGTGCTCGTGACCCTCTGCGGCCCGAACGCTGTGGCCTCTGCCGCCGATAGACCGCCAGCCTGCCGGTACAGGCAAACCCTGTCCCATCAACGGGTCTGACTTGTCTTCATCCCCTGATCTCACCAATTCGTGCGAACTTGTGAGTTTCCCGAGCTCAGTGGTGGGTGCATGAATCATATTTTCGATCCGGTCGGGAGGGAATGATGCACCTTGGAAAGCCGTTCCGGTCCTTAGCGCTTGCCAGTCTTGCCACCGTTGGCCTGGCCCAGACACCTTGCCTTGGCCAAACCGTCCGCGCCGTACCGGGAGCCCGCGTCGAGGTGTTCGCCCGTGTGCCGGCCGCCCGCGCCATGGTCGTCTGTGGCGATACTCTCTATATCGGCACCAAAGGCAACGCGGTCTATGGCGTCCCCCTCGCAGGGGGACCGGCCGTACGGGCGGCTTCCGGGCTCGTCGCGCCCAACGGTGTCGCCTGTCTGGGGACCAAGCTCTACGTCGCATCGCGCGACCGGGTCTCGACTTTTACGCCCGTGCCCG
>NZ_JBFUMH010000104.1:0-19343 GCF_054049475.1 Microvirga sp. P5_D2
CTCCAGCAGTCGGCGAACCTGCCGCGGGCTCAGCGCCAGGATACTCCAGCAGTCGGCGAACCTGCCGCGGGCTCAGCGCCAGGATATGGGCCGCCGAGACGATCGTCATGCGGCGCTCGACAACCTTCGACAGAACCTCAATCCGCTGCAGGTCGCGCTCGCTCATCGCTATCAGTCCCATCCGCGTTCTCCCGCATCGTTCAGAAGCGGGGAGTGTGACATTCCTACTTTGCAGGATCAGGACATTCTAACTTTGCGGCTACACACGTAATTCGCAGAATCCCCTTTATGGAATGCGGCCATCGTCGTTATCCGAGGACAGATCTGAACATAGCAAGCCCTAAGGCGTTAACGAGCATCACTGGCATGGGTTCATCCAGGCGTCAGCGACTGAGAGATCCGCGTGCTCCCGCCTGTAAGGCAGAGGAGCGCCCCGTGCCCCGCTATTTCTTCCATGTCATCGACGGCCGTAACATCATCGACAATGAAGGGTCGGAGCTTGCCGGCCTCAAGGAAGCCCGTGTTGAGGCGATCCATCTGGCGGGTTCAATCCTGCGGGACGAAAGTGACGAGTTCTGGAATGGCGAAGAGTGGCCCATGAATGTCACCGATGCCTCAGGACAATCCGTGCTCAAGCTCCGCTTCTCAGCCGACGATTAAGGCACCGCGCCTGAAGAGGACCAGGACATCGAGGTTCCGGCTTAGTCCGTTCTCAGCAAGCCCCGTCATTCGAGAGCTCTCGGAGCTACAAGCCTCCACAAGGGAGGGGTCAGGCACGTGCGGACGTGATGAAAATTCTAGTCGTAGAAGACGATCCCTTTATCCGTGAAATGGCCGTGTCGGGACTGGAAGAGGCCGGCTACGAAGCCATTGAGGCGGCCAGCGGCGGGGATGCTCTGAGGCTCCTGCAAGCTGGGATCACCCTTAATGCCCTGCTGACCGACGTTCGGATGCCGGAGGCCAATGGCTGGGTGGTGGCCAGGGCCTACCGAGAGCGCTTCCCCGATCTGCCTGTCTTGTATGTGACAGGCTATGCGGAACAAATGCAGCCTGTTCCCGGAGGGATCATCATCTCGAAGCCCTACAGGATGGCTCAGGTGGTCGGTGTCTTGGGAACATGGGCAGCAGCGGAGCTCGCGCGTGAGATCGACAGCCCGAACGAAGAGCACGACCGCCTTATGCGCAGTCAAACGGACACGGACCATGCGTAATTCTGATAAGAAGAGTTTTGACAAGAAGTCTTTGCAGGGTGCGAGCTGAAAACGAGGTCGCTCGGCGCCCGATGCCGAGAAGCAATTAGCCCCGGAGCAAGTTGTTTTATAGGCAGCTTATGCCAAAACGAATGTCTCCCTTCGATCTTGAAGCAGACATGCCGCGTACTTCCTGGAAGTGCCGATTTCGTTGAAAAAGTCCTCGTGATTGGCGGCGGATCATGATTCCCTGATGAGGCATTCTCGGCAGGAGGATCGGGCCATGATGGGCGAGCGTCTCGTGGTGCAGGAGAGCCTGTTCTACGCGTTCCGGCTTGAGGACCATGTTCCGTCCGATCACCTGCTGCGCCGCATTGATCGCTTCGTCGACTGCTCCGAGCTGCGCCAGCATCTGGCCGGCTTCTACAGCACTACAGGACGGCCCTCTATCGATCCGGAACTCATGATCCGCATGCTGGTGATCGGCTACTGCCTCGGCATCCGCTCCGAGCGGCGCCTGTGCGAAGAGGTGCACCTGAACCTCGCCTACCGCTGGTTCTGCCGCCTCGGGCTGGAGGGCAAGGTGCCGGACCATTCCACCTTCTCCAAGAACCGCCACGGGCGCTTCCGGGAAAGCAGTCTCTTCCGTCGCCTGTTCGAGGCGGTGGTGCTGCGCTGCATGAACCAGGGGCTGGTCGGCGGCGAGGGTTTTGCGGTCGATGCCAGCCTGATCCACGCCGATGCCAACAAGCAGCGCTCGCTGGCAGGTGCCGACTGGCAGGTGCAGGACCATACTCAAGACGCTCCGCGGGCGGTGCGCGAGTATCTCGACACCCTGGACGAGGCCGCTTGGGGTGCGGCCACAGACGTTGAGCCGAAGTTTGTCTCACCCTCTGACCCGGCGGCTCAATGGACCGGGGCCATGCGTGGTCCCGCGTTCTTTGCCTATGCTGATAACTACCTTATCGATCTTAAGGCCGCCGTGCTCGTGGACGTCGAAGCCTCCCGCGCGGTGCGGCAGGCCGAAGTGGGCGCTGCCCGCACCATGCTGGAACGTACCACCGAGCGCTTCGGTCTCAAGCCCAGGCGGCTGGCCGGCGACAGGGCCTACGGCTCGGCCGAGATGCTGCACTGGCTGGTCGAGGAGCAGAAGATCGAGCCGCATGTTCCGGTGATCGACAAGTCCGAGCGCCAGGACGGTACCTTCTCGCGATCAGACTTCACCTATGACCCTGAGGCGGACACCTACACCTGTCCCGAGGGCAAGATCCTGACGACCAGCGGCCGGATCGTGAACGAGGGCACCACTCGCATTTACCTGGGCAGCACCTTTGACTGTGGTCCATGCCCGCTGAAAGAACAATGCTGTCCCAATACACCTGCCCGCAAGATCCCGCGCAGTATCTATGAACATGCCCGGGAGGTCGCACGCTCCTTGAGGGGCACACCGGCCTTCGAGCAGTCGCGGCAAGGCCGCAAGCGCATTGAGATGCTGTTTGCCCATCTCAAGCGGATCCTCAAGATGGGACATCTACGGCTGAGAGGGCCGTGTGGTGCTCAGGATGAGTTCCTGCTGGCCGCAACCGCCCAGAACCTGAGAAAGCTCGCTAAGCTGGCTCTTCCGACAGGGCCTCAGGTGCCCCAAGCGGCCTGAGGGGAGCACAAGCACCCAACTCATCACAGCTCTGACCTCCGCAAGCAAACCCCGTCGCTACTCAGGCCGTTCGAGCGCCGACTTTTTCAACGCAATCTGCCAGGAACAGACCTTTGGATTCGAACAGATGACCCTCATCCGATGGCGGGGGCTCGGGAACGTCCAACTCCCATCAATGATTTCCTTCCACTGCCGATACAGCCTCAGTCAAAATGCAACGTAGAGCTGAGCTCATCGAGGCCTGCTCATCCCTCCACTGCGGAAACACGGCTAAGGTTCGCCCCATGCCAAGTCCGGATCTTGCCAGGCTACGGGCCGCTAAACCGCCCTCAGTGCGTCGAGCGCCATTACACAATTTACCCTCGGAACAATATTGTGTCTAAGCAAAGTAAAATGATAAAAAATACACAAAATACTTAAGGATGTTTATTGAAATTACTTACATCGACTCCCAAATACTAGAGGCGCAGGCCATTTGGCTGCGTGATACGGACGGTCAGGCCCTCAGGGCGGACCCTTCGCATGCCCCTCCATCAGTGAGGTCATGCTATGCGTACATTCGATTTTGCTCCCCTCTATCGTTCAACCATCGGCTTCGACCGGATGTTGTCGATGCTTGACCAACCCGGCGGCGTGGAAGGCTCAGTACCGAGCTATCCGCCCTACAACATCGAGCGGACCGGTGAGAATGCCTATCGCATCTCGGTCGCAGTGGCCGGCTTCTCCCAGGCTGATCTCTCGATTGAGGCAAAGGAGAACAGGCTGACGATCCGCGGCGCGAGGCAGCCCAAGGAGAAAACCTCCGATGTGCTCTATCTGGGCATCGCGGCACGGGCCTTTGAGCGGAGCTTCCAACTCGCCGACCATGTTGCGGTCGAGGGTGCGAGCCTGGACAACGGGCTCCTCCACGTCGAGCTCGTGCGGGAGATCCCAGAGGCGATGAAGCCTCGGACAATCTCGATCACGAGCCCAAGCAAGCTCCTGGAGGCCACACCGGCTCAGATCGCCGCCTGAGATGCTGCCTGGCTGAATTTGGAGAGTGCCCCGGAAATCGGGGCGCTTTGGCCATATACGACGCTGGTCTTCTTAAGTGTGGTTTGACCCTGGCCGCAGCCTTGTTTCACAAATCGCCATACCTCATGAGAACCTGTGCGACGATGGCTGTTCACCGGCTATGCCGGTGACGGCCGATCCGCACTACATGCCGCTGCCGATGAGTCTCTGGAAGGTCTCCGATCGAGACGTTTGCAAGGCGCCGCCATTCTGATCCCTGATGCGACACTGGCTTGAAAAACTTGGAAGCATAAGCTCGGTCTCAACTGACAAAGGAAAACTCTGATGCTCCAGAACATCCACAGCATCCTGATCGGGGTGACGGAAGAAGGGGATGCGGAGGAGCGATCCTCAGCCTTCGCCTATGGCCTCTCGCTGGCCAAAGAGGCAGGTGCCCACGTCACCGTCCAGGCCGCCTCGTTGAAGCTTGTCCTGACGCATGCCTTCATCAGCAAGATTGCCGAAGACCTCGTGGCCGCTGAGAACCGCCGGCTCGATGCTTTGGCTCACGCTATTGCGGATGCATCGCGACAGGCCGCAGCGGCCTCAGGCCTCGCCTGCACCACCCAGGCACCGCAGCTTGCCTATCCGGACCTGGTCATCAGCTTCACCGCCCTGGCACGGGCCCACGACCTGACGGTTCTGGACTCCGAGCCGATTTCCCTGGCCGTCGACCGCGGGCTGATCGAGGCGGTGCTCACCGACAGCGGCCGTCCTCTCATTGTCGTGCCCCAAGGTCACGAGGTCTTCGCTGGAGACAGGATCCTCGTGGCGTGGGATGGCAGCGCCAAGGCGGCACGCGCGCTCAATGACGCCCTGCCCTTCCTGAGCGAGGCCTCTCACGTCGAACTGGTCAGCGTCACGGGAGAGAAGGATCTGGGGCCGGCCGTCTCCGGTGCCGACCTTGCCCCGCATCTCACCCGCCACGGCATCAAGGTCGGCGAGCTGACCGTGCCCGCCCTGAACGGTGACGTCGCCGAGACCTTGCGCCATCATGCCAAGCTGATCCAGGCCGACATGATCGTGATGGGCGCCTATGTGCATTCGCGGCTGCGCCAGATGATGCTCGGCGGCACGACGCGGTCGCTGCTCAAGAACTGCCCGGTGCCCCTGTTCCTCTCGTACTGAATGAAAGAGGGCACGATGTTTGGGGACTTCACTCCGCAACGAGGGAGGCCTGCATGTACAAGAACATTCTGATTGCGACCGATGGCTCATCCTTGTCGGCCCGTGCCGTCGAGCATGGAACCAACCTGGCCAAGGCTGTGGGAGCGACGGTCCTGCTGCTCACTGTGGCTGAGCGTTTCCATGTCTTTGCAGTTGAAGCTGACCAGCTCGGGGAAACGCCGGCCTCGTTCAGGGAGCATATGCAGAAGCACGCCGAGCGCACCCTGGCGGAAGCCTCCGAGATCGCACGCAAAATTGGTGTCCATGCCACGACCCTTCACATGGAAGACGCCGCGCCCTACCAGGCAATCATCCGCACGGCGGAAGGCCAGCGCTGCGACCTGATCGTCATAGCCTCGCATGGACGCGGCGGGGTCTCGGCCCTTTTTCTCGGGAGTGAGACCATGAAGGTGCTCTCCCACTCGAAGATCCCGGTTCTTGTCGTGCGCTAGCCCGAGATGACGATCAGGCAGGCGATCTGATCAGGATCAAGCTGAAACCAGGGCATGGAGGGATGGCCCGTCGTGATGCCTTCCACGAAGGCTTTCTGCCAAGTCCCCACCGGATGACGGCTGTGCAGGGTCTGGACGGGCGGCACATGAAACGGGGATGCTGCGAAGCTTGTGTGGAACGACCTTCAGCCTGCGTGTGCAGGATCACACGAACTAAATTGAAGCCGAATCGGCTATACACAGTAAAAGCTTCTGACGGTCGCATTATGAACGTAAAGTGTTGCGAATATGCTCAAGAGGAAATAAACAACAATTAAGTACAAGCTGTTTCCGAATTGGCCCACAAGGCTGGGATTATGCGTACTTGTATTTATCAATATTAGGATAAATTATATGTCTGTCACTCACAATACAACCAACAAGACGAACGGCCGCGCTGAAGTTCGGGGTGAATACATTCACGCCAAGGTTGACGAGGCACAAGACGCCATGCGGTCTGGTCTGAACGCCGCCTCTGAGAACACCCGGCGCTTCACGGATCAAGTCACTCAGGCTTACGGCATCGCGGGCGAAGGCCGCGAGGAGTTCACTCGCCAGGGCGCCCAGAGCCTTGAGATGATGACCCAAGCCAGCACCATGCTGACGCGCGGGGTGCAGGACCTCTCGCGCGAGTGGTTCAGCCTCACACAGGAGCGCTTGCAGAAGAACGTCGAGGATTTCGGCGTGCTCGCACGCTGCCAGTCGCTTCCGGACTACATGGCAGCCCAGAGCAACATCATGCGGCACAACCTCGAGCAGACCATTGAGGGCACCCGCCGGATCGCCGAGGTCGCCACACGGGTGGCAGACGAGGCCGGCCAGACCCTCAAGGCTGAGACGAAGAAGGCCAGCCGCGTCGCCTGATGCGTTCCAGCACTCACTGACGAAACCGGACAGGGCCGAGGCAACACCCTCGACCCTCTTCGTACTGTCCTCTTGCGGACCTCATTGGTAGGGTCCGGAAGAGCCCTGGGCTCAGCAGAACGGGGCCTCATGTCCACAGAGGAGGCCATGCTCGTTCATTGCGGCAGCGCCGCCTGACCAACATGGACTGTCCGGCACACAGCCCCACATCCTCCCAGGGGGACTGATGATCAAAATCGCAATCATTGTTGGGCTGTTTGTCCTCGCTACCCCAGCAACGGCACAAGAAACCCCGCCGTCAACGTGGCGCGACCCGGATACCTGGTGAGTGTATCTCAAGGTCGGAGATACCCTGAGCCTGCGCTACCGTCGTGACGGTACACCGGATTGCGCGAGCGTTCAGCAGGGCAGCACTGACGCATCGATCACACGCGGTGACCTGCGGGAAGCGACTCAACAGATTGTCCGCTCTGTCGAGGAGTTGCGCCGGGATATTGGCGCAGTCCGGCGGGAGATGGAGCATACTCGCAATGAGCTCGAAAACATCTGTCGCGAAGCGAGGCCGCCTCGAGCGCAGTAGTATGGCCTGCGCCTCATAGAGCTGGCCTGTAGCAGGACAGATACGCCTATCACCGACACGCTCCTCTTGCAGCTTTCACCCAGCGGCGAGAGGCGTTGATGAGCAGCCCCACCCCAAGCAACTGCGCCCCCCAGACCTCAGCCGGGCGGTTTGATGCTGTCGTCTCCGTAACCTCGCCTTCCGTTAAGCTGCGGTCGTGGTTGCACGGCGGGAACTGGGGGCCGGCGTCAACGCACCCCAGATCTTTCGCATGATCGATTTTGCCAAACTGAGGATATCCTGTGCCATGTCTCGCTCGCCTTCCTTCGTGCGGCCAACGGCTCGGGTTATCCATGCTTCCGCGGCAGCTTGGTGCAGGTTCTTGACCGGCCTGGAGGCGAACCGGAGATGCAACCTCAGCGCCCGCGGATCCGGGCGCCCAGGTCCTCGCGAAGTTCATGCTCATGGACGATCCGGTCATACGACTGATCTGCGCTTCTGACTGCATATTGCGGCTCGTCGCGGGGATCATCGAGCCTGACAATCTCATAGCCGCCCTTCCGGGTCTCGGGCTGGCTGTCCTCCGCGTAGGAGACGGCCTGTCCCACAGCAAAGAAGGGCTCCCCTGAGGGGGCGTTGATCGGCTCTCTTCTGAGTGCTTTGCCGTTCTTGGCGGAGCGCGGCGGGGGACGTCGCCACTTGGCTTCGCCGGAACAGAGGTCGGTGCATATGTGACCGGCTGCGCGGTCGCTACGGGCACAATCCAATCGAGCAGCGTGCGGCCACCATCGTCCATCACACGCAAAGCATCGGTCCGGGTTGGCCAGCGTCTCATTCCGGCAAGGCTCCGGGCGAAGGCCAAAGCGGCAGCGCCGTCAGCAGCAGCGATGGGCAGGGTTCCGATGACCTCCGGAACACCGCGTCGAAACCTTTTGAACTGGATCAGGAATGTCATGGCAATCTCCTCACTGCAGAGCTTCTCCATTGAGAGCATCAGGCTTGGGGCAAACCAAGTTTCGCTGCCTGGGCAGTAATGAGCCGCTTCTGCAGTTGCAGAATCGTGCTTGTCATTCTTAAGATATGGGGAGCCATGAACCAATTAAATAGCGCCCGGACCAAATATAAAGCTGAGTTAAATTGGTCCACCGTGATATGTTGATCTTATCGGCAGAAGAATATTTCTTTTGCGGTCCTAAGGAAAACATCATGCAAACCCCTGAGTGGCTGAAGCCTGGCCTCTACGGCGCCGCCTGTGGCGCTGCTGCGCTTGCCGTCATCGGGTTTTCCTGGGGCGGCTGGGTCACTGGCGGCACGGCTCGCACAATGGCCTCCGATCAATCGAAAGCTGAGGTCGTCACGGCTTTATCCCTGATCTGCGTGGATCAATCCAAGCGCGATCCGCAGCTTGCTGAGCGTGTTGCTGCCATCAAGACCGCCTCGTCATGGAACAGGGGCGACCTCGTCCTGAAGAATGGGTGGGCGACCATGCCCGGCACCGCGGAAGGCAACAGCCAAGTCGCCAAAGATTGCGCCGACAAAATCGCCGCTTAGGAGCAACTCATGCGCACGACCCGAGAGAGCATCACCTTCGATCACCCCTTCTCACTGACGGCCGTGGACAAGCTGCAGCCTGCCGGCACATACGCGGTCGACATTGACGAGGAACTGATTGAGGGGCTTTCGTTTCTCGCCTACCGGCGCGTTGCGACCACGATTTACCTGCCACTCTATCAGGGGAACCAGGGCTCGGTGCAGGCGGTCCGGGTCGAACCTCAGGAATTGACGGCAGCCCACCAGGAGATGCCGCCCGCATGAGGACAGCGGATCAATAGCTTTTGGGGCTAAAGGCATCGTCAACGGAACTCTCTCAGGGACAGCCATGAGCACCAACACATCCACTGGTTAGTGCTGGTGCTCATGCAAATGGCTTGAGCCGGTCACGGCGCGACGAGACCTGTCCCAACAATGGAGGCTATGATGTTTGGCTTTAGAGGCGGCGAAAGCGATGAGACCGTCACCCGCAAGACAGGGTATCGCATCGACGCAAAGCGGCAGTGGAGCTGTCTCACCACCTTGGATCTATCAGAGATCAAGAATGAGGAGCAGCTGATCACGCTAGTGAAGGTGCGCTACGGCCTGCCCTATGAACAGGCCAGGGCTGACGTTCAAGGCTGGATGGCAGGCAAGCAGTTCTAACCTCGTCGGCCAGTTTGAATCGCTTGGCGAGGCCTTTTGACCCGAGCAGTTGGCCAGTGGAGATCAGTCGATGACAACCGATTTTTACGTCGTTCGACATCATAGCGCCTGGCGCATCCGGGTGAATGGCAAACACCGTGGGGAGTATAACTCCCGTGTCTCGGCCCAGTGACTGACCGCAGGACGCCGGGACATCCTCTCGGGTTTCTCGGGGCGCCTGATCAGGATCCGCCAGAGGCAAGCGGCAAGCCCCTGTCGCCTTCGACCCGAACGCTGCGGTGCCGCACCGAGGCAACGGGACGGTTCAGCCAAAAGCACCATGTCCGCAACCTCATGCCGTTCGGCAGTGAAAGTGACGTGGAAGCATTGAGCCTGCTGAATGACCACATGATGCCGAGCCCCTCGGAGGCACTGCTCGCGGCCCTGGCTCGTGCCTGTCGGTCAGCATCCAGGCCAACGCGGTTGCTCGAGCAATTCCGATCCGCCGGCTCGTGATCGAGCTCGAAGGCGACATCGACTTCGCGGCGCTTTGGGGAACGGGCGACCTGAACTTCAAGGGCCTTGGTTTCGAGACGATCAGCATCAGCGTGCAGATTGAGGCCGACACACCCCCGCGATGTCCTCAAAACGCTGCTCGATCATGCGGTGCGATGGTCACCCGTCGCCAATGCTCTGTATATTCCGATCGATCTCGACGTCGCTTTGGCCTGACGCAGGACAGAGACTTGTGTCCTGTCATGTGGGGGTGGTCACGGTCGATCTCCTTGGGAGGATTGGAGAGGTGGGAAAAGGCGTACACATGAGATCCTCTCGGTGATCGTTGTCCCGTTCGAATCCCTGGAACGCCAGTGAGATGGAACGGCAGTAACGGCCGCGCAGGTCCCTATTTCGTCCTTGGCGAGCTCATCTGGGATGCAAACATGTCCTGCCGTTGTTCGAAGCCTTTGACGGCAGTCGGCAACCAGGTCTTGATCATCGTATCTGGATCCATCGCTTTCAGGTTGGCGGACAGGCGCTCCTGCATTTCTCTCATCAAGTGCTCCTGCATGGGCTGCACATCCGGCAAACCAAAGAAGGCGCGTGCTTCTTCCGGTGTGCAATCAATATTCATCGTGACCTTCATTTGAAGTCTCCTGTCGGAGGTCAGCCATTTGGCTGATGTGGATCTCCACGACAACGGCGATCAACAGGGCTGGTTCGGAGTTGCCGCCCATGATCCGGTTCATGCCCGTGTCCGCGACCTGAGGCCGCGAGCCTCGAGCGACTGACAAGGTCGTTTCGTGGCAACAGCAGGCGTCATGCATGGTGAACATCTCGTGTTCAAGCCAGAGAGCGCTTGTCCGTTCACCTCGCGAGAAAGCAGCGCGCCATCACGCAAACCAGCTCCCCGATGGAAAGCATGGTGGCTGTCACGGCACGTGTCTGGTGGTCCGGTGCAGTCCCTGACGCAGCCGGCATTCCTGTTCCGGTCACGGGCACACGGATCGCGGTCAAAAGCCGCGATCCGTGTGCAAGGTGACGCGTTGCTTTCGTGACCTTACTGATGGCTGGAGGCGATCGCAGATCGCGTCCTGCCGGAGCGATGGTTCTCGTCGGAGTGCCTGACCTCGATCTCGTCGCGACGGACGGTGTCCCGCACGGTCTCGATCCGTTGGGTGCGCTCTCGGCGCACGACGACCTCTTCCCGCACCTTCACGCTCTTGCCAACCACGGGCCGCTCGGACGTCTCGATCATCTCGATCGTGAGCTCGGTCAAGGTCTCTCCGGTCACCGCATCGGTGACCGGCTTGCGCCGTTCCACGATAACCTTCTCGTCATAGAGCGACACCTGCTGCTGAACCGGCGTTTCCACGACAACGCGGCGCACGGTGGTGGTGCCGCTGGTCACCGTCTGCTTGCCCACAACCAGGGTCTCTTCGGCGAGCGGGATGACCTCCTCCGCCTGCGAGGATGGTTGGCCATTGGTGGGGCGAGCCACGGCACGACTGAGCGGCGCTGTCCAGAGGTTGAACATCGAATCCCAGAGAACCGAGCCAGTGCTCATGGGTGCGGTTGCGACCCGCTGCGCGACGTCGGCCGTACTCCGGACCATCTGCGTGGCACTCTCAGCGGCGATCTCGCCTGTCCGTGCGACGGCGTCCACGGTCTGCCGGACGGCCGTACGAGCCTCCTGCTCGCGCCCCGCCTCGTCTTCCTGTTCCGCAAGACGCCGTGCTTCCTGCTCACGCTCGAGCCTCGCGTCGATCCGGCGCTGTTCGGTCTCCACCATCCGGGCTTCCTCGATCTCGGCCTTCTCGGCCTCGATGCGATCGACGATAGTCTGGGCTTCCTCGTCGCTCAGCGCCTTCAGGACCGCCGGCAACAATTCGTTCTTCCCGTCATGTACGCTCTGCTGATGGATTTTGCGCAGCTCGGCCACTTTGGTAGCAAACTCCTCGCTGTCCTTGGGGGTAGCCTCAAGCTCATTAAGAAGGATTCTGGTTTGCTTGTTATCGGCGAGTGCTTCGGACACGAGCCCCTTGGTCGCCTTGTGTTTCCTGAGCACCGGGAACAGGTGTTCCTCTTCGAGCCTGGCGAGCAGATCCAGCTCCGCCTTGAGATCCGCGAACAGCCGCTCGCGCGTCTTGACCGCACCGTCCGAGGTATCCACGAGCTTGGYGAAGAGCTCGTTGGCCTTGGCCGGACCGTTTTGGAGCAGTTGTCTGATGGTCGTCATGTCGTCCTCATGAGAAATTGAAGCCAAACGCAATACTGAGTGGGATGCCGTTGCCCGATCTGGTTGTGACGGACTGCTACGGAAGAGCGAAGCAATGGCTCTCCGAGGTGCACGGACTTCGGGTTCGACTGAACTTTGGAAAGTGGCGGCGCAGATACTAGGAAGCTAATCTCGCAACAGCGAAGGAATTTGCTGCGTCGCAACACGGCAACGGCCCTGAACCTGAACGGTTCCCTGCTACCCGGCAGTTTCGGGCTGCACCGCCCGCTGCCCGCGGCAGAAAGGAGCGATTCCGGCATCCAGGCGTTGTCGATCTGGGCCGGGCCGGCGCTCACGACCTACGGCGGCCTAGGAACTCCCATTCATGCCAGAGCTGAAGCCGAAGATCGCCGAGCGGGACATCCTCACTCCAGGCCCCGCCTCCGCCGGTCTCGGCGTCGTCGGTATGATCGCCCTCATCATCGCGGCCCTGTACGTCGGGCGTGAGGTCTTCGTTCCGGTGGCGCTCGCCATCCTGCTGAGCTTCGTGCTGGCCCCGCTCATCCGGCTGTTACAGAAAGCCCACGTTCCACGGGCGCTGGCCGTCATCGGTGTCGTCCTCGTTGCCTTTGCGGGCATCACGGCGCTTGCCACCGTGATGGCAACACAAGTCACTCAACTCGCCGGTGACCTGCCGCGCTACCAGGCCACCATGCGCGAGAAGGTGCAGTCGCTGCGCGGGTCCGCCGCTGGCAGCAGCGCCCTCGAACGGGCCGCGGATGTGTTGCAGGACCTGGGCAAGGAACTCGACAAGCCCCAGGCCGGGACGTCCCCACCGGCCAACCCGTTGGCACCGAGCACCGTGCCCACGACCGAGACGAAGCCCATTCCGGTGGAAGTGCGCCAGCCCGACCCAGGCGCCCTGCAAACCCTCGGCGCCTTCATCACCCCGCTGATCCACCCGGCCGCGACCACCGGGATCGTGATCATCTTTGTGATCTTCATCCTGCTGCAACGGGAAGACCTTCGGAACCGTCTGATCCGCCTGGCCGGTTCGCATGACCTCCAGAAGACCACCGCCGCCCTCGACGATGCCGCCGGCCGTCTGAGCAAGCTGTTCCTGACCCAACTGGCCCTCAACGCCGCTTTCGGCCTGGTGATCGGCTTCGGCCTGTACTTCATTGGCGTGCCAAGTCCGGTGCTGTGGGGCATCCTCGCGGCGATCCTGCGCTTTGTCCCCTACATCGGCGCGTTCATCTCCGCCGCTTTCCCGCTGGCCCTGGCGGCAGCCGTTGATCCTGGCTGGTCGATGCTGCTGATGACCGCGGCCCTCTTCATCGTTATGGAGCCGCTCGCCGGCCACGTGGTCGAGCCCCTGGTTTATGGTCACAGCACGGGTCTGTCTCCCGTGGCGGTCGTTGTCGCGGCGACGTTCTGGACCTGGCTCTGGGGGCCGATTGGCCTGGTGCTGGCAACGCCGCTGACGGTATGCCTCGTCGTGCTCGGCCGGCACGTGGAGAAACTTGAGTTCCTCGACGTCATGCTCGGCGACCGCCCGGCCCTCTCGCCGCCGGAGATCTTCTATCAGCGCATGCTGGCCGGTGATCCCGCGGAGGCAGCCGACGTTGCAGAGGAGTTCCTGAAGGAGCGCTCGCTCTCCGTGTACTACGACGAAGTGGCGTTGGCGGGCCTGCGGCTCGCCCGCGCTGACGCCCTGCGTGGCGTCCTCGATGAGTCCCGCTTGGAGCGGATGAGGGCAACGGTCGAGGAATTAGTGGACGATCTCTCCGACCATCCTGACCAGGAGCCCCAATCCGGCAACACCAACGATCCGGAAGCCGCCGCCGCCGTTGAGGCCAGCGAGGGCGAGAGCGGCAGGACCGACCTTCCGACCCTGCCTCTGGAGGATCTCAATCCGCGCTTCCGGGGCGAGACACCGATCCTGTGCATTGCCGGCCAGAGCTCGGTCGACGAGGCGGCTGCCCTGATGCTGGCGCAGCTCCTGACAAAGCATGGGCTTCGCGCCCGGGTGGAAAGCCCAGCCTCGCTGTCGGTCCAGGCCGTTGCGAGGATCGACGATACCGGCGTCGCCATGGTGTGCCTATCCTATCTCGATGCGGGAAGCCCGGCCCACATGCGCTATGCCGTGCGTCGCCTGCGCCGCAAGATGCCACAGGCGCGAATCCTGCTCGGATGCTGGGGCGAGGGAATGGACGCCGCGGCGGCTGTGGCCTTGCGGGAAGCGGCCCGGGCGGATCTCGTTGCTACAAGCCTGCGGGATGCGATGGCCCTGTGCCTGCAGATGGCCAGACTAGAGGTGACCCAGGGCTTGAAGGGATCCGTTGCGATCAGCGCCGCTTGACCCGGTCCCAGCCGGATAACATGACGAACGGGAGCAACTGCACGGTCACGCGGCGGGCTCCACGTGGCCCTTGTGATGGGCAGCGATTGACTTCGGCACTGGCGATCTCCGCTCCCGCGTCCTTCTTCCACGGTTGAAACCAGCCCGGCCTGGTGCATCTGACTGGAGATGAGACAGTGCATCCCGAACGAACGCTCCCACCCCGCCGAGAACCCTTCCCTCACCGACGCCATCCAGACCCATCTCGGGCGCGAGCTGCGCGCTCTTTACGGCGATCCTGACGCGGAGAAGATGCCCCGGAGCTTGGGCCAGCTTCTCACTCGCGTGGCGCAGGTCATCCGGGCCCACACGGAACCAGTGGATCAGGCTTTTGTCGACGAGCTCATGGGCAGCCTGCCCTCGCTGCGGGCCTACGCGATCTCGCTCACTCATGACATGAACCGGGCTGAGGATCTCGTACAGGAGACAGTGCTCAAGGCGATCAGCAAGCAGGAGAAGTTCGAGGCCGGCACGAACCTCCAGGCCTGGCTCTTCACCATCCTGCGCAACCTGTTCTTCTCCGCTCACCGCAGGACGCAACGCGAGGTCGAGGATACAGACGGGGTCCACGCGGCGACGATGATCTCCATACCCGATCAGGAGGACAGGCTCACGGTCCAGGATCTGCATGCGGCGCTTGCCAAACTGCCCCAGGAGCAGCGCGAGGCCCTGCTGCTCATCGGTGCAGAGGGTCTGTCGTACGAGGAGGCCGCCGCGTCGCTGGGAACCAAGGTCGGGACGATCAAGAGCCGGGTCAATCGGGCGAGGACCCGCCTGGCCGAGCTGATGGGGCTCGTCCATGAGGATGGCATCGCCGGATTGCACGGCGCGCCAGCTTAGGATTTCCGGATGGCCGCATGCGGAAAAGCACTCGGATGCTGTCAGCCCCCAGACGGTGCACCTCACGTCTACCGTAGGGAAATTTCGCGGAAGGCTCCTGTGGAATTGAATGGCGTCCCAAGCGATGAGAGCTACAACTCTCCACGATGGGTAACTGGGCAGGTGCGGACGTGATGAAAGTTATGGTCGTCGAAGATGATCCGTTCGTCCGTGAGATGGCCGTGACGGGGTTGGAAGATGCCGGGTACGAGGTCCTTGAAGCGGCCACTGGCGGGCAGGCTCTGAAGCTCCTGCGAGCTGGGATCGCCGTCGATGCCCTGCTGACCGACATTCGGATGCCGGAGGTCAATGGCTGGGTGATAGCCAAAGCTTACCGCGAGCACTTCCCCAATCTGCCTGTCCTGTATGTGACAGGGTATGCGGAGCAGATGCAGCCTGTCCCTGGAGGGATCATCCTGTCAAAGCCCTACAAGATGTCTCAAGTGATCGGCCTCTTGAAAAATATTGCTGCTTGAGCGAGGCGAATTTCCGATAACACCCTTTATGGAACGGCCAAGCCGCCTAACGCCCTCTGGTCAGGTGCTGCGCGATCCCCTCCTGGGCTGCATTCAGATCGGCGTAGGTCGGGTGATCCAGCCCCTCCAGCAGACCGAACTTTGCTTCCACATACCAATGCCCGGATACGTCACCATACTGCTCGCCGAGGAGGGTCAGTACTGCCACCAGCCGCTGGTCGTTATCAAAGACCAGCATGCCCTCTTCGTCGCTGCCGGTGCCAACCCGCACTGACTGAAGGGTCAAGGTCATGCAGCCGCATCCTCGCGCACCAGATGAAGATAGGTCGGATCGAACTCGCCGACCTCTTTCAATTTATTCCAATCCGGGATTCTCAGCCTTGTTCCCTTGGTTTCGATCAGGCCCTCGGCCCGCATCTGCTGGAGAACACGGTTCACATGGACGTTCGTGAAGCCGACGGCGTCGGCAAATTCGGTCTGGGTGATCGGCAGGTCGCAGACATGATCCTCGACCAGGTCGACCGCCCTCAACCTGACAAGCAGCTCGCACAGGACATGGGCCAGCCGGCTGACGCCTTCGCGCTGTCCCACATTCATCACCCATTCCCGGAAGATCGCCGCATCGATCAGGGTCTCGCGCCAGAAGGCGGCGGCAAGGCGCGGATAACGGGCGCAGAGGTCTTGCAGGACCTCGTGCTGAATGAACCCCACCCGGCACGGGCTGAGGGTGCTGACGCTGTTGTCCAGCACTGTCAGGTGCAGGCTCTGGAGGTCGGGAATATCACCGGCAATGGTGAAGGAGACGATCTGGCGCTTGCCCTGGCCTGTCATCTTGTAGACGCAGGCAAAGCCGCTCAGGATCAGACAGGACCGGGAAGGGCGATCACCCTCGCGCACGATGTCCTGACGGTCCTTGATGACAACCACCTGCATCGGCAGGGTCTCGAGAGCCTGCCGTTCGTCATCGGTCAGGACGAACACGCTCTCCAGTTTGCGGATGAGCGGATTGTAGCCGGGGTGAAACGTTGAGGACATGGGACGCTCCCCTGAATGTGCAGGCGGGAGCGCGCGCATCTCTCAGTCATCAGCGCCTGAGATCGATTGCCGATGGTAAGATCACTGTTGCACGTAGAGAAGCACCTGTCGCATACCTATGTTATGTTTGGTGACTAACATTGCCGATTTATGAGGAAATATTCGCGATATCGTAGTTTGTCAGAAATATTTATGTGAAGCTTCTAAGTAAAATATATATTTAGAACAATCTGAATTCATCAGATATAATGAAAATTACTCAACAGGCTGTCGGGCCAATTGGCGCTGACCTTTCGCCCCCAACATGGAAGGCGAAGGCTATGACCCTCGACATCACATTTATCCCTATGCGCGTGCTCATTGACGGCCATGACACTGACGGCAACCTCGTCCTCACAGACGATCAGCTTGCCGCCGTGTTTGTCCGCCTCGACGGGACGCATTATGACCCTGAGCACAAGGGGTGGTGGCACCTGGAAGCCGGGTTCGGCAAATGCAACATCCGGGACGCGCCCCTGTTCAGGACGCCTGAAGACGCCGGAGCCTGGGTTGGACAAACCCTGACGCACAAAGCCGCGTAATTCCGACACTGGCCTTTTCGACAAAGGCCGCCACGGCTTAGTTCAACTTAAGTGAATGGCCGCTTCTCTGTCCTCCTCTAACGAGGAGAGCATGAGCCAAGAAATGTCGGATCAGCTGCGCTGCTTGGTGGTCGAGGATCAAATCCTCATTGCCATGTCGATTGAAACCTACCTTGAGGACGTTGGCATCGCCGCGCAATCGGTAGGCTCCATGGCCGAGGCGCGAGCCTGGCTGGAGGCGAATACAGCCGACATTGCGATTGTCGATTTCATGCTCAAGGACGGCCCTGGCACGGGAACTCAACCGACGCGCCATCCCCTTCATCGTCTATTCCGGCTATCCTCCGCGCGAGAGCCTGCCCTGCGAGCTTAAAAGAGTGCCGTGGCTCGAAAAGCCGACGAGCCGCAATGATCTGCTGAAGGTCGTTATGCAGACCCTTATGGCGGTGTCAGAGCAGGCGCCATCCCCTCCTACTCTTCATTCTTGATCGGTACCTCCCAGCAGCCTCAGTGTAGAACCCCGTTAGAAAGGTCACTCCTCTCCCCGTTACAAATGTCACTCTCCCTGGGTGATCGTGCTGGGGAGATTGGATCTGATGACGGTGATCGSGATGAGCCGGCCAGAGATCGATCGGGTTCACATTCTGCGGGACGTCGTGGCGGAGCGAATTACGGTGCGCGAAGCCGCCCARCTGCTGCGGATCACACGGCGCCAAGTATTCCGATTGCTCAAGGCCTATCAGACCGGCGGTCCCGCGGCCTTGGTGTCGCGCCGGCGCGGCAGGCCCAGCAACCGCTCCTACCCAGCGGCGCTGCGAAGCGAGGTACTGGCGCTGATCACAGCCAACTATGCCGATTTTGGCCCGACGCTCGCCTGCGAGAAGCTCGCCGAGCGGCACGGCATCGMTCTGGGYGTCGAGACGATCCGGCGCTGGATGATCGCGGCAGGTCTCTGGCAGGAGCGCCGGCAGAAGCTCAAAGGGGTGCACCAGCCGCGTTACCGCCGCGACTGCGTCGGCGAACTCGTCCAGATCGACGGCTCCGAGCACTACTGGTTCGAGGATCGCGGTCCGCCCTGCACGCTGCTGGTCTACATTGACGATGCCACCAGCCGGCTGATGCATCTGAAGTTCGTCGAGACCGAGTCGACCTTTGATTATTTCAGATCCACCCGGGAGTACCTGGAGGCCTACGGCAAGCCGGTGGCATYCTACTCCGACAAGCATGCCGTCTTCCGCGTCAACGGCAAAGGAGCAGTGGGAGGTGACRGCATGACCCAGTTCGGGCGGGCCCTGCATCARCTCAACATCGACATCATCTGCGCCAATGCTCCGCAGGCGAAAGGCCGGGTCGAGCGCGCCAATGGTACCTTGCAGGACCGGCTGGTCAAGGAGCTGCGTCTTTCCGGAATCTCGACGCTGGAGGCGGGCAATGCCTTCCTGCCGGCGTTCATGGCGGACTTCAACCGCCGCTTTGCCAAGGCGCCCTACAGCGACAAGGACCTGCATCGCCCGCTCAACGAGGACGATGAGCTGGACGACGTGTTCGCCTGGCGGGAGGAGCGGACRGTCTCGCGCAGTCTGACCYTGCAGTACGACCAGGTGCTGTTCATTCTCGAGCCGAACGCGATCACGCTGTCCCTCGCCCGCCAGCGAGTGACCGTCTACGACTATCCGGATGGGCGCTTTGCCATCAAGCACAGGGGCCTGGAGCTGCCGTACAGGACCTTTGACCGACGGCAGCAGGTGGATCAGGCGGCGGTTGTCGAGAACAAGCGGCTGGGTCCGGTGCTGGCCTATATCGCGGAGCGGCAGAAGGAGCTCGACATGAGCCGCAGCCGCAAAGCACCGCGTCGGCGAGGGCAGGCCAAGAGCCTGTTCAAGGTGGGCTGAACTCTCAGCAGTCGCTCCTCAGAAGTGACATCTCTAACGAGCACAATCAGTGACTTGTCTAACGAGTTCTGACACGTCAGTCTCCCTGATGTCCGAGCCATCGTGATCAGCTTGGGGTCTAAAGTGCCCTGATGTCCGAGCCATCGTGATCAGCTTGGGGTCTAAAGTGATGCCCCCTCAGGACTGGATGGCTGCCAGCAGCGGTCCAGG
>NZ_JBFUMH010000105.1:0-18980 GCF_054049475.1 Microvirga sp. P5_D2
GGCCGTCAGGTGAAGCCTGGCTTCCAGCTCAATGTGGTTCCCACCAGCCAGGAAATCATGGCCGCTGCAGGCCGCGAGGGGCTGCTGTCGATCCTGGCGGAAGCCGGGGCCTTCGTATCGTCTCCCAGCTGCGACTATTGCTTCGGCCGCATCGCGACGATGACATCGCACCAGCGGGCTGTTTCCACGGGCACCCTCAACGTTCGTGGGCGCATGGGAAGCCCGGATTCGGAAATCTACCTCTGCAATGCGGCGACAGTTGCCGCGTCCGCTATCGAAGGCGCGATCGCCGACCCTCGCAAGTATCTCTGAGGAGCTGCCGATGACGCTCAAAAATCTCCGTGGCCGTGTCGCATTCATCTTTGATGAGATCGACTTCGACGTCGACCAGATCGTCGGCGTCAAGAACATCAAGATCACCGATGTCGAGGAACTGGCCAAGGTTGCCATGGAATCCTACGATCCGGATTTCCATCAGCACGTGAAGCCTGGCGATATACTCGTCGGCAATTCCAATTTCGGATATGGCCACCCCCACTATCCGCCCATGCGCGCCATGCGGCATCTTGGCATTTCCGGTGTCGTCGCCGAGTCCTTCTCCCCTGGCTATTGGCGAGGGGAAATCAGCATGGGATTTCCGCAGGCCAGCTGCCCAGGAATTCTCAAGTTAGTGGATCGCTGGGATGAGATCGAGGTGGATTGGACCGCGAACGAGGTTCGCAATCTCACCAAGAACACGTCTCTGCCGATTGAGCCTCTCTCCATTGCGGATCGCGAAATGCTCGATGCAGGCGGTCTCGTTCCCTACCTCAAGCGCCCCATTGTTGCTCAATGAAAGGATCTGCCGATGCCGTTCACCAATCATCGTGAATTCCGCGAGCGTATTCTCAACCAGAAGACCGTATGGTCTGCCGGCGCCTATGATGCTCTCTCGGCAAAGTACATCGAGCAGGCCGGTTTCGACGCGGTCATGACCAGCGGCTTCGGCGTATCGGCGTCCGTTTTGGGATTGCCCGATGCTGAGCTTTATACCATGTCGGAGAACGTGAGCGTTGTTCGTAACGTTGCAAACGTCGTTAACATTCCGGTGGTTGCCGATATCGACACGGCTTATGGCAACGCGATCAATGCCATGCGCACGATCCGGGAGTTCGAGGCCACGGGTGCTGCGGCCGTGATCATGGAAGATCAGGTTTCGCCGAAGCGCTGCCCGATCTGTGTCGGCGGCGTTGAAATCATTCCGGTCGACGAAGCTGTCGGCAAGATCGCTGCGGCGGTCGAGGCACGACGCAACCCGAACATGCTGATTATTGCCCGGACGGATGCGGCCACCGAAGAGGAAGCCATCCTTCGCGCCAAGGCTTATGTTGCTGCGGGCGCGGATGTGATTCAGCCGATCAGCAAGTGCTTCAAGTCGATCGAGGGCCTTCGCACTCTGCGCCAAGAAGCGGGCGTGCCCCTCTCCCTGCAGGTTCTCGGATGGCTTGAGAAGGATCTCTCTCCGGCTGAGATCGAAAGCGTGGCCGGCATGGCCACGTTCGCCCTAGTGCCGCTGATGAGCGCCGCTCAAGCCCTGCAGGATAACCTGAAGCAGCTCATAGCGGACAAGACCACGCGCAACCTGCCGCGCCCGGTTGAGAACCATGAAAACTTCCTGGAGTTCATCGGCTTCAAGGACATCGAAGCCCAGCAGCTGAAGTATCTAAACCAGAAGCCGTCTACGACCTACAAGGCGGCCTGACACTCCCTTTCGCGGCGCCCTATATGGGCGCCGCTTTTTTATTCCATCGCGAGATCATCCTATGAACGGCTCCGCTGCGGCTCGGCCGCATTATATCACTTTGCCTGAAGGGCAGGTTCGTCTCTGGCAGGCTGGTACCGGTTCGGACCTCGTAATTGTCGCGGGCTTGACGCTCGGTGCGAATGTCGTTGCTTCGAAGCTGGGCTCTCTCCTCAAGGGGTGGCGCGCCACTGCACTTGAACTTCCAGGCATCGGCGGGTCGTCAACCTCGTCCGCACAGAATACGGATGCCATCGCAGACGCACTCTCGTGCGTGATCGCCGCGCTCGGCTTCAAGAACTATGCCTTGGCAACCTACGATCTCGAAAGCGGTGTTTTACCGGCGCTGCTCGCCAAGCTGTCCGACAAGCCTGCTCGCACGGTGACGATTGGCCTCGACCGGGCTGTGTCATGGGCGAACCGTCGCCTTCAGCCCCCTGCCCTGGAGCCGAGGCAGGACGGCACGCACTTGATTGCGCTCTGGAACTATTTGCGCGATTGCCACTTGCTGGAGCCTGGCGATGAAACGCAGCCTGCAACCGGCGGCGAACCCATCCCAAGCGTGGAAGAACTTGAAGACACCTCCGTCGCTGCAGCTGTGGCACCCCAGAATTATGCCGATGCCTGGAGTGCCTGCTTGCATGGCGTCACGAAGGCTCAGGGCCTGGAGGATATCTCTCACATTCGTCTTATGGAGGAGCTGCCGTCTGCTCTGAGAGGCCTGGATCTTGGCGGCTCGGACACTGCTCTGCCTCCAACGAAGCCTCTCTCCGATAACCGCCTTTGGCATGAATATCGCGACACCGCTCGCGGACGAGTGCATCTTCGCCGCGCCGGCGGCAATGGACAGCCATTGCTTGTTCTTCCGACAGGCGGAGGTTCCTCAGCGCAGTTCGCCCCCGTCATTACGGGGCTGGCGCAGGATCGACAGGTCTTCGCTCTCGACTATTTCGGCAATGGTCTCTCGGACAAACTGACCCGTGACGTCACGATCGAGATGCTGGCGGACGATGCGGCTGCCGTCATTGAGGCGCTTGGCTTCGAGCAGGTCGATGTCTGGGGTTCGCATACGGGTTCACTGGTTGGGCTTGAACTAGCAGTCAAATATCCTCACCTTGTTCGCCGTACGGTTCTCGAAGGCCCCGTGTTCATCTCGCCGGATTTTCAGACCGATCTTCTGGACAATTACTTCCCTGTGATCCACGCGGACAAATGGGGAATGCATCTTCCGCTCATCTGGAACTGGCGTCGCGACATGTTCCTGTACTGGCCCTGGTATCGGGTTGAGCGCAGCACGGCGCGACAGCTCGGCTTGCCGAGAGCGGAAGAGCTTCATCTGTATGCTGTCGGCATTCTCGAGAGCGGTTCCACCTATGACAAGGCCTATCGCTCCGCATTTACCTACGACACGGCAAGCCGCTTGCCGCACCTGCGCTGCCCTGCTCTGATCTGTGCCGGACCGAACGATATGCTGGTCAATGGAGTGGAGGAGTCACGGCGCTTCAACCTGCCGAACGTCGAGACAATCCTGACGCCAACAACGGTATGGTGGCCCGATCCTTCAAAGAAGGAGGCAGCTGAGACGCTGGCTCTTTACAATGAGTTCTTCAATCGCTGAGAAAGAAAAAGGGGCGGAGAAATCTACGCCCCTTTCTCATTAGGAAAGGTAGGCTTCCAGCACTTCCGGATTCTGCTTCAACTGATCCGGTGTGCCTTCCACGACGATATGGCCGCGCTTCATCACATAGCCGTAGTCACAGACCGAGAGCGCAATCGCCGCGTTCTGCTCCACGAGCAGGATCGACTGGCCCTGTTTGTGAAGGGCGACAATGGACTGGAACACCAAGTCCACGATGGCAGGCGCAAGGCCCATGGATGGTTCGTCGAGGACAAGCATCTGCGGTTTGGTCATCAAGGCCCGGCCGATGGCGAGCATCTGCTGCTCGCCGCCGCTCATGAGGCCCGCTTTCTGGGTCCGCCGCTCCTTGAGCCTGGGGAMCAGCTCATAGACGCGGTCGACAAGATCAGGCTCCTTCGCGCGGCCGGAGAAGTGGCTGAGCGCCAGGTTCTCTTCCACCGTCAGAGGTGCAACAACCATTCGACCTTCGGGAACGAAGGCAAGGCCCGAGCGCACCACGCTGTGAAGAGGAAGCTTGGAGATCTCCTGGCTTTCCAGCTTTATCGATCCCGTGATGGGCCGGTGCAGGCCAGCAATGCTGCGCAGCGTCGTGGACTTGCCCGCACCATTCGCACCCAGAAGCACGGAAAGCGAGCCCGCCTTCACCTCCAGGTCAATGGAGCGCACGGCTTGAATGGCGCCATAGCTAGCGGAGAGCTTGGATACGTTCAGCATCGTTCTTACGTCCAAAATAAGCTTCCTGCACGTCCGGGTTGGCGATGCAAGTTTTGGGATCTCCCTCGGCAAGGAGCTTTCCGAAGTTCATGACAGTGCAGCTGTCGCAGAACTCCGTGACGAGGCCCATATTGTGCTCCACCATCAGCACGGTCAGGCCACTGTCGCGCAATTCATGAACGAGACGGCCGACTGCGCTGGCCTCCGAATGGTTCATGCCGGCTGTAGGCTCATCGAGGAGGAGCAGCTTGGGATTCGAGCCGAGCGCGCGGGCGATCTCGATCCGGCGCTGTTCGCCGTAGGACAAGGTCTCGGCCAGTTCGTCGGCGCGATGATCCATGGCGACGCGCTTGAGAAGATGCATCGCATGCTCTCGCGTCTGCTTCCAGGCCGCGCGCGCTGCGGGCAGTCCGAGGAAGGACGCCCACATGCTCGTGCCGCGGCTCAGATAACACCCGGTCATGACCTGCTCGAGCACCGTCATGCCGCTGAACAGCCTGACGTTCTGATAGGTTCGGGTGATGCCGAGCTTGGCGATGTCCTGAGGAGCCATTTTCTCGAGCGGCTTGCCTTCGAAGTGAATGGTTCCCTCGGTCGGGTGGAAAAGGCCCGTGATCAGATTGATCAAGGTCGTCTTGCCCGCACCATTGGGGCCGATCAGTCCATGAACGCTGCCCTRCCGAACATGGGCATTCAATCCGCCGACGGCAGCAACGCCGCCGAAGCGTTTGACCACGTTGTTCAATTCCAGAATGACGGGAGGTGCTACGGTCTTAAGCATTGGCCGTCTTCCCCGCTGACTTTTCCGCCTCTTCACGCCGCTTCGCCGCACGCCGGAGACCGAAGGCTCTCGGATCGATCAGGCCGCGCGGCAGGAAGATCATGATGAGAAGCAGCACGACGCCCTTCCCCACATCTTCCACCGCCGGCACAATGGCCTGCATGGTAACCGGCAGCGCCGTGAAGACTGCCGCGCCGATGATCGGCCCCAGCCAGTGGAAGGATCCACCGAGAACCGTGGATGCGATCATCGTGAAGGCGATGCCGATGAAGTAGGTCTCGGGCGAGATGAATTGCAGCGTGAATGCGAGAGCCGCGCCACCGACGCCTCCGACGAGGCCGCTGATGATGAACGCGATGAACTGGATCCGATAAGGGCTGATCCCCATGGTGGATGCCACCGCCGCATCCTCGCGCACGGCGCGAGATGCCAGACCGTACCAGGACTTGTGCAAGCGATAGAACACCAGCGCAACCATCACCAGGATCACGCTAAGCTCCATGGCCGTCACATTCATCGGAACAATGAGACCATTGACTCCGCCGGTCAGCACCGGCGTGTTGAGCGCCGTCACACGGGTGATGAGCACCAGCGCGAGACTTGCCAGGGCCATCCAGTGACTTTCAAGCCGAAGGAAGGCAGCAGCGACAAGCGCGGCCGCAATACCCCCACCGATAGCGGCGATGGGGAAGGCAAGGAAGATCGAGATGTTTGAATGCGCAACCATCTGCGCCGCCAGGAAGCCACCCACTGCCGCGAAGACGACAGTGGTGAAGCTCAGGACTCCGGTCGATAGAACCGCATAGGTGCTTAGAGCGAAGAGGGCATTGACCATGGCAAACATAAAGGTACTGCCATAGGCCGCCCAGAAATCGAGGAGTGTTTCCATCGCTTATGCTCGCATGAAGCTGGCGCTGCCGAAGAGGCCGCGTGGACGGATCACAAGGAACATCAGAAGCAGGATGTAGGTGAAACCATCGCGGAATGCCGTCGAGATATACTGAGCGACGAAGACCTCGATGATACCCAGCATGATGCCGGCAATGGCCGTGCCGCGAACATCGTCGTAACCACCGACGACGACCGCCGCGAAGCCCTTCAGCATCAGGCCCTCACCAAGCGTGAAGGACACGTTGGACGTGGAGATACCGCCGAGCACGCCCGCAAGGCCTGAAGTAGCGCCTGCAAGGAAGGCCGTCAGCAGGATCACGACGCGGGAATTCACGCCGCCCAACGCGGCCGCAACCTCATTCCACCCGACTGCGCGCATGGCTGCGCCCAGTCGAGTTTTCTGAATGAGAAGATAGATCCCGACCGTGCAGACGATGAGCGAGAGAATGATGATGATCTGCATCTGCGGAATGCGCAGCGGCCCTAAGTTCACCATTTGGTTCGGATAGCTCGAAGCTGGGAAGGCAAGGCTCTGCTGACCGGTGGCGAAACCGGCAAGGCTGTCGAGAATGATCCAGAATGCGATGCTGGTGATTAGAGCTCCCAGCATTCCCGCCTTCCGAGCGCGAAGCGGCTGGAAGCCGATCTGATCGACGACGACGGCGATGAGACCACCGCCGAGAACGCCTGAAAGCACCGCTATGGGGAATGGTGCCCCTGTTTTCTCCACGACATAGTATCCGATGATGGCCGCCCAGCTGGCATAGGTGCCGTGCGCCGCATTGAGGATGCCAAGCGTGGAGAACACGAGGCCGAAGCCGATCCCGAATAGGGCGTAGAGTGAACCCAACGCCCATCCGTTAATCAATTGCTCGACAAAGAGCTGCATGTCACTTCTGCTCCCAGCTGACGACCTTGCCGTCCTTAGACCAGTTCGCGATCAGCGAGTTCTGAACGTCGGCTTGGCCGTTGACCATCGGCAGACCGCCATAGACGTTCGGCTCGAGCTTGGTGCTCTTGGCGATCGCTTCGGCGAGAGCTTCGCGGGTAGGCTTGCCGTCAAGAGACTTCAGGCCCTGCGCGATGGAATAGATCGCCGTGTAACCCTGCGCCGAATAGGTGTCCGGTGCTTCCTTGAACTTCTGCTGATAGCCGTCGACGAACTTCTTCGCCTCGGGGCTTTTCGAGATTTCGGCAGCGAAGGCGATGGGGAACGGCACACCGGCGAGCGGCTCGCCGATCTTCTTGAAGACAGGCGCGGGAGAAATCACGTCCGACGCGGTGATCTGGCCGGTATAACCGCGAGCGCGCAGGGCGGCGATGATGCCGGCAGCCGGAGTCTGCGTCGTCCAGACCATGATGAGATCAGGATTCGTGCCCATGGCCTGCGTGGCAGGAGCCGTGAAGTCTGTGTCGCTGGAGAGAATGCTCACCACGCCTGCGGTCTTCACGCCCGCCTCTTCCATGACCTTCTGCGCGGCCTTGAAGCGTCCCTGGAAGCCCTCGTTGTCCGCGTTGACGAAATAGGCGGCCGTCTTGGGCTTAAGCTTCTCGGCGATCAGCTTCGTCATTTTCACTTCCTGAGGGCCAGGAAGCGCGACGATGGAAGTGACATAAGGCAGCTGCGGCAGGCCCGGCAGCGTTGCGCCGTAGATCACCAACGGGATCTTCGAATTGGTAGCAACCGGTTTCATGGCGCCCGCCACCGGCGAGAGAATGCAGCAGGTCACGGCGATGACATTACGGTCGGCGACGAACTGTGTCAGAGCCTGAACCGAACGCGCGGCATCGGAGCCGCTTTCCTTCTCGGTAAGGCGTAGCTTGACGCCCTCGCCTGCCCAATTGCTCTGATTGATTTCTTCGACCGCGAGTTCCGCTCCGCGCTCATAGGATACACCAGCCGCGGCTAGGGGGCCGGTGCTCTCAGAGACAAATCCGATTGTATATTCACCTGGCGCCGGGGCCGCAGTGGCAGCGAGCGGAGCAAGCGCTCCGGCTGCAACCGTGAGCGCGAGAATGCCGTCGCGGATCGTTCTTGGCGTGTTCGTCCAGTCCTTCATTGCACTTATCCTCCGGTACGAGACCTTATGTTTGGCGTTTGGTATTTGCCGGAAACAACTTTGCCGCTGTAGCGACCCATGATCAGCGATGGAGATCAACGGTTGCTGAAGCAGAGCAGTTACAATCCGGCCAAGCAGTTGAGCAGGATCCCTACTGCTCAACCAACGCTTTAATTCAGGAATCTTTGAACGTGGCGATGCGGATCACATCCGCAAGTCGTTTCGGCGACGAAGGCGCCAGACATCTTTTAAAATGTGCGTTCGCGAGTGGATGGTCCACTTGGCGCCTCCCTGAGATTTTGTTTCTCATTGAGCGCAGGTTAGGACCATTCAAAGTTTTCTGTCAATCAGCAAAACGCATTTCATACGATGAAATAGAGGTGAGCCATTGTGAAGCGTCTCTCCGAGCGTCGGCTCAATCGGCGCAGGGAAGGAGGAACACCCCTTCCCCAAACCATAACAATCAGCGCGTACCGCCGCCGTTCAGGCGCCGCTCGATCTGCTCAGCCGCCGCAAGAACGCGATCAATGTGTACAGGGCGACCCCGGTTCACCATCTGAGGCGTCAAGCCGGCTATGSTGATGCAGCACACGACTTCTCCGTCCTTGCCGAGAACCGGTGCAGCGAGAGCCGTCAGGCCAACCGCAACGTCGTCAATTGCGCATTCCCAGCCGCGCTTGCGGATCTTGGTCAGTTGCGCACGAAGTTCATTAGGGTCGGTCACACTCTTCGGAGTCAGGGCCGCCATTGGGCGCTTGAGAGCCCGATTGATTTCCTGCTGGGATTGATACGCCAGCATGAGCTTGGGAGCTCCACCACAATTGTAGGGCAAAGTTCCACCCACAGCCCACCAATGGACTTCGATGCCTTTCATGTCGTGAATGCGCTCGAGGCAAATCACGTCGCCTTCATCGTAGACAGAGATGAACGCCGTGATGTGAAGCTCAGATGCAAGCTCCGTCATGACCGGCATCGCAATAGCGCGCAGGTCCAGATCGTCCGCGACATTGGACGCGAGATCGCGGATAGCGCGGCCCAGACGGTAATGCTGGCTGGCAGGATCCTGCGCGATGAAGCCACTGTCCATGAGCGTCAGGAGGAGGCGACGTGTCGTTCCCTTATCGAGACCGGTGATCTGCGTCACTTCCGCAAGCGACTGCAAACCCTTACCCGCAAAGGAATTCAGAACAGCCAGCGCCCGCGTGACGGCTCGTACATTGTGAGTGCTACTTACTTTTGTCGTCATTCTTGTTGCCTAAGATGGTTTTCCCTCTTTGTGACGGTATTCATGCCCCGTAGCAAGTTGGCACGAACGCCACCCGCGAGAATTACCATGTCGCAGAATGAAACACAAATCGTCATTTGACACGCTATGAATTCGATGGTTCCATTCCCAGGATAATCGGGACGCGACGTCTGGGTGCTTTCTGAAGCCTCAGGGCGGTACAATCGGGATGCTGCGTCGCACAACACGGCCCAAAATCAGCAATCAACGGCCCTCCCGAGCAAGATGAAGAACCGTGCCCTTTTCGGGCAGGATAAATTGGGAAACGCCTAATGACGATGACATCTCATGTTCGCACGGATGACCTGATGGCTGTGGATGMCTTGCAGCGCGCGCTTGGAGACGACCGCGTTCTCGCGGATGCCGCCACGCGCGACTATTATGCCAACGACATCTTCTGGCAACCCGGCATCCCTCCCCTGGCCGTCATTCTTCCCCAGAGCCAGCAAGAGGTGTCCGAGGCCGTTCGCGTTGCAACGGACGAGGGCCTGTCTGTCGTTCCGCGCGGCGGCGGCATGTCTTACACTAAAGGATACCTGCCGGACCGGGCAGATTCCATTGTCATCGATACGCGCAAGCTCGACGGCATCATCGAGCTCAACACGGATGATCTTTATGTCACCGTGGAAGCGGGCTGCACTTGGGCGAAGCTCAACGAGGCCCTGGAAAGCACAGGTCTTCGCACAGGATATTGGGGCCCGCTCTCCGGCGTGAACGCCACCATTGGCGGCGCACTTTCACAGAACAGCGCATTCTTTGGCTCCGCGCTCAACGGCACTGTTGCCGAGGCTGTTCTGGGCGTCACCGTCGTCCTCGCCGATGGCCGCATCGTCACCACGGGATCCGGCGGGCGCAAGAACACGAAACCCTTCTCCCGCTATGGTGGCCCTGATCTGACCGGCATGTTCCTTGGCGATAACGGCGCCTTCGGCATCAAGGTCTCCACGACTCTGAGGCTCTGGCCGAAGCCGAGCGAGATCGGCTTTCTGTCCTTCGGCTTCACGAGCCTGCAGAACATGGCTGCGGCGCAAACCGACATGGCACGCACGCGACTTGTCTCGGAAGGCTTCGGCATCGACCGAAACAAAGCCAGTCACTCCGCCAGCGTCAACCGCATCTCGGATGGCTTGAAGACTCTCGGCAATGTCGCAAAAGCCGGCAAGACGATGCTGCAGGGCCTGAAAGAAGCTGCCAGTGTCGCTGCCGGCGGAACGGCCTTCCTGAAAGCGCACAACTATACGCTCCACATCGTGACGGAAGCTCACTCACCGGAGCAGCTGAAGGTCGCGCTCGAAACACTGCGCGCCATCGGCCGCAAGCACGGAACGGAGATCGAGAACACCGTTCCGAAGGTAATGCGCTCGAAGCCCTTCTCGCCGGTTCGCGGCATGCTGGGCCTGAACGGAGAGCGCTGGGTGCCGATCCATGCGGTCTTCCCACTGAGCGAAGCCCAGAATGTCGTGAATGCCAACGAAGCCTATTTCGAGCAGAAGAAGGATTTCATGGAGACACACGGCATTCTCTATTCCGTAATGAGCATGACCGTCGGAAACGAGTTCTTCCTTGAGCCTGCCTTCTACTGGAACGACGAAATCACGCCGCTGCATGCCGCAAGCGTCGGCGCAGACACGGTCAAGCCGTGGCTGGGACGCCCGGCCAATCCTGAAGCGCGCAACGCTGTCGCCGAACTCCGGCGCGGATGCCAGGAGCTCTATGCAGGCCTCGGCGGCGTCAGCTGGCAGGTGGCAAGAGATTATCCATTCGAATCCATCTTGAGCGCCAACACATGGTCTCTGGCACAGGACATCAAGAAAGCACTCGATCCGAAGGGGCTGATGAATCCGGGCTCTTTGGGACTGGCTCGCTAAAATTTGACCCAGAAGTAGAAAGGCGCCCTAGAGAGGGCGCCTTTCTTTTTGTGCCTTAGCTTGCGGAACTTGGGCATCTCGTTGATGCCAGCGATCACTACGACCAAAGAAAAAGCGTGACCGTGAGGCCACGCTTGAAGCTGATTTCTTGGAAGAGTGTTTCAGCTACGGCTTCTTCCACTCGATGATCCGCCCATCCTCGGACCATTGAGCGAGGATGGGCTTCTCGAGGATTGCCTGGCCGTTCTGGATCGGAAGGCCACCGTAAAGATTACGTTCGAGAGACGTCATCTTCGCCATGCTTTCACCGAGCGTTTCACGCGTCGGAGCAGCATTGAGGCCTTTCATGCCCTGGCCGATGAAGTACAAGGCGGTGTAGCCCTGAACCGCGTAGCTATCGGGCTTTTCTCCGTATTTTTCGCTGTACTTCGTCGCAAAAGCCTTCGCCGCAGGATCACTCAGAAGATCCGGCGAGAAGTTCGTCGGGAACGGGATCTGCAGAATGGACGGACCCAGCTTCTTGAAGACCGCCATCGAAGCAATCACGTCCGAGGTCGCGATTATTCCCTTGTAGCCACGCGCCCGCAGCGACGCGATAATGCCCGCGGTTGGCGTTTGAATGGCATAGATCTGGATCATATCCGGATTGAGCGCCATGGCCTGTGTCGCAGGCGCTGTGAAGTCCGTATCGGCACCGAAGATCGAAATGACTCCCGACGTCTTTGCGCCGGATTCTTCCATGATCTTCTGAGACGCCTTCATGCGCCCCTGATAGGTTTCATTGTCCGCCATGACGAAATAGGCGACTGTCTTGGGCTTGATCTCTTCCGACAAGCGCTTTGCCATGAAGACATCGCGAAGACCGGCGACATCGGAGGCGTTGTAGACGTAGGGCGGCTCGGGAAGGCCGGGCGCTGTGGCGCCATAAATCACCATCGGCATCTTGCCGTTCTTAGTGACCGGCTTCATGGCGTTGACTGTCGGAGACAACAGGCAGCAGCTTACGGCTAGAATCGAGCGGTCGGCAATGAACTGCGAGAGGGCCTGAATGCCGCGCGCCGTGTCGGTTCCGCTCTCCTTCTCGACAAGGCTGACCTTTACGTTCGGACCGATATAGGATGTGGCGTTCATCTCCTCGACGGCAAGCTCGGCGCCTCGTGCAAAGGTGATGCCCGCGGCAGCGATCGGGCCTGTCTTTTCCGCGATGAAGCCGACCTTGTATTCGCCGGACGGCGGCGCGGCCTGCACCACATTTAGCATGACTGGACTGAGTAGAGCGGCAGCGCCGATAATAGTCGTGAATAAGCCATGGCGTCGCGCCCCGCGTCTCATCGAGATCGGCATCGTAATCCTCCTGATTTCTTTTTCGGAAAAGTTTTTCTTATGGCTTTTCCCAAGAGTAAGCCGCGAGAAAGAAAGCTGTCAAGCAATGACAATCGTTTTGCTAGATGACACGAATCGCTTACTAGCGCTTTTCCTGCCGCAATCGAGATCTCCCACGACCCCACATATTTCATACTGTGATACATGACTCGCAGTTTGACACTTCTGGAACTGCTGCCATACTGAACGGCAAATCAAAGAATGATGTGGCCTCGCGCCCATGTGGCTTCGCAAGAAGCCGATAGGGATGGAAACATGATTGGCTCACCGCAATCGCGCGACGTATCGGAGTCAGAGCACGCGAAAGCTGGATTGGATCATCGGCATCCTTGGCAGAAGTCGTATCCGGCGGCATGCCGCTGGGACGTTCCAATACTCACTACGACCCTGCCATCGATGGTCGATGATGCAGCAGCGAAGTGGGGTGAGCGCCCTGCGGTGAATTATCTCGGGCACCGTCTGAGTTTCAGCGAGATCAGAAAAAGATCCGTGAGATTGGCTGCCGGCCTTCTGCAGCGAGGTGTAGAGCCTGAGACGGCCATGGCCGTCTATATGCCCAACACGCCCTATCAMCAGATCGTGCTGTTTGCTCTCACCCGGATCGGAGTAAGGCAAGTCAACCTGAGCCCGCTCGATGCCTATCGCGAGATCGAGTTCAAGCTCAAGGATAGCGGCGCGAGAACCATCATCATCCTCAACCGCGATGAGTATCTCGATAAGGCTTTACGTCTTCTCGGCGAAGGCGCTCTGGATCAGATTATCGTCGCGGATGAGAGCGAATGGGATCCCGCAAGTGCGGAATTTGCGCCTCAAAATGATCCTCGTATTGTCTCGATATCAGATATCATGACATCTGAAGAACCTGCGGCATGGCCTGCGATCACGAAAGATATGGTGGCCGTGCTTCAATATACGGGTGGAACCACCGGCCATCCGAAGGCGGCAATGCTCAGCCATGCCAATCTGACTGCCGCCATCGACATCGCTGTCCATTGGAAGGACGAGATCGTTCCCGTGCCAGGTGAGGAGCGCGTGATCGGCGTTCTCCCTCTCTTTCATTCTTACGCGATGCTCTTCCTCACTCTCAGGCAGTTCCGCGAGGGCAATGAAGTTTATCTGCATCGGCGGTTCGATGTCGAAACCGCCATTGGAGAAATCGAGACGAGCAGGATTACGATTTTTCCCGGCGTCCCCACCATGTGGATCGCGATTGCAAATCATCCCGGCGCCGAGAGCCGCGACTTCTCCTCCCTGCGTCTCTGCATATCCGGAGGAGCGCCCATGCCGACCGAGGTCGCGCGCCGTGTCGAGACAACCGTCGGGCAACGCATGCTTGGCGGCTGGGGATTGACCGAGGCCTCGCCTGTCGGAACCGAAATTCCCGTATCCGCCACCATGAGGCCAGGCCTGATCGGCGTGCCGCAACCCGGCATCGAACTGCAGGTCGTCTCATTGGACGATCCGCGCCAAGTGCTCTCGCCCAATGAGGTCGGCGAACTGAGAATTCGGGGCCCCAATATCTGCAAGGGCTATTGGAACAGGCCTGAGGAGAATGCGAAATCCTTCGTCGATGGCTACTTTCTGACCGGCGATATCGGCATCATGGATGACGACGGCCTTTATGCTCTCGTGGATCGCAAGAAAAGCCTCATCATTTCGAGCGGCTTCAACATTTATCCAACCACTGTCGAGAATGCGATCTACGAGCATCCCGATGTGGCCGAGGTCCTCGTGATCGGCGTTCCCGACAGCTACAAGGGGCAGGCGGTCAAAGCGTTCGTCACACTGCGTGAAGCGTCGCCTCCACTCACGCTTGAGGATCTGCGCACTTTCCTCAAGGATCGCCTCGGACGGCACGAGATGCCTATGGCTTTGGAAGTTCGTGAATCGCTTCCACGCAGCGCGGCCGGAAAGCTCCTGCGACGTGTTCTCGAAGAGCAGGAATCCGCCAGTGCCGCTTCAGCCATCAATCAATAGGAATGCAAGATGGACTTGAACTTCACCTCTGAAGAAATCGCCTTCCGTGATGAAGTGCGCTCCTTTCTTGCCTCCGAGATTCCCGACGCCATCAAACGCAAGCAGTTCTCCGGGCATGAGTTGACCAAGGACGACATTGTCACGGTTCAGCGCATCCTCAATGCCCGCGGATGGGCAGTGCCGCACTGGCCGGTGGAATGGGGCGGCCAGGATTGGACGCCGGTTCAACACTACATCTTCAACGACGAGTTGGAGCGTGCGTCGGTTCCGACACCCCTGCCTTTCAACACGGCTCTCGTCGGCCCCGTGATCGCGGCATTCGGATCAGATGCCTTGAAGCAGCGCTTTCTTGCAGCGACCGCGAACCTCGATATCTGGTGGTGCCAAGGCTTCTCAGAACCGGAAGCCGGATCTGACCTCGCCGCCGTCAAGACGACGGCGCGGCGCGAAGGCGATTATTACATCGTCAATGGACAGAAGACCTGGACGACCCAGGCGCATTTCGCGGACTGGATGTTCTGCCTCGTTCGAACGAACACAGGCGCCAAGAAGCAGGAGGGCATCAGCTTCCTCCTCTTCGATATGCGCTCTCCCGGCGTGACTGTGCGACCCATCCAGCTCATCGATGGAGGCCATGAGGTCAACGAGGTTTTCTTCGACAACGTCCGCGTTCCTGCCGACCAACTCGTCGGCGAGGAGAACAAGGGCTGGTCCTATGCGAAGTACCTGCTTGGACAGGAACGCACGAGCATTGCCCGCGTCGGCTTCACCAAGACACAGGTCGAGCGGATTAAGACGATTGCCAAGCGAACACCCAGCAAATTCGGGACGATGCTGGACGACCCCATCTTCAGACGCCGCGTCACTGAGCTCGAGGTAGAGCTGAAAGCCCTCGAGATGACGCAGCTCAGGGTCGTGACCGCCGAGGGAAAACAAAAGTCCAATGTCGCCAATCCCATCACGTCGGTTTTGAAGATCAAAGGCTCGGACCTGCAACAGACCGCAACCGAACTTCTTCTCGATCTGCTTGGGCCTGCGACTTCGAGCGCATCCGAACGGCTGAGTTCTCAATTCGACGAACAGGCTATCGTCAGCACCTACTTCAATTGGCGCAAGGTCTCCATCTTTGGCGGGTCCAACGAGATCCAGCGCAACATCATCTCCAAGGCGATCCTTGGCTTCTAAAGGCGCAGTTTCATGAACTTCGAATTCTCCGAGGAGCAGTCTCTCTTCAAGAACAGCCTCGAGCGCATGATCGCTGAGACATATAATTTCGAAACCCGTCAGAAGGCTTTGATGGCCGGTACCCCAACGGTCGATGGGTGGTCCAAGCTGGCCGAACTCGGCGCTCTTGGCTTGTCGATTGATGAAGCCTATGGCGGATTCGGCGGCGGGCCTTCTGAGACGATGATCGTCATGGAAGCCTTCGGCCGACACCTCGTGAATGAACCGTATCTCGCAACGGCCATTCTGGCGGGCACACTCGTTCGTCGCGCCGGAACGGAGCAGCAAAAGGAGCAGCTCTTAAGCCAGATCGCGGAAGGATCCCTGAAGCTGGCTTTTGCTCATGCGGAGCGGCAAGCGCGCTATGACTTGAACCATGTCGCTACGAAGGCCGTGCGCGATGGTGACAGTTGGATCATTGACGGCAGCAAGGAAGGTATCCTTTACGGCGCTCAAGCTAACCTCCTCGTTGTCAGCGYACGAAGTGCTGGCACGATCAACGACCCGCAAGGCGTTACGCTATTCCTCATCGATCCGCTTGCACCAGGTGTCACGGTATCAGGATATTCCATGCATGATGGCGGGAGCGCAGCCGACGTAATGCTTGAGGGCGTGCGCGTCGACCAGGGTACGATGCTAGGCGATGTCCATCAAGCAGCTCTCGTCATCCTTGAGGCGTTCGATCTGGCTGTAGCAGCACTTTGCATGGAAGCCGTCGGCGCCATGGCAGCCTTGCATGAACTGACCGTCGACTATCTCAAAGTCCGCAAGCAGTTCGGTGTAGCCATTGGAACCTTCCAGGCTCTCCAGCACCGCGCCGTCGATATGTATATCGCATTGGAGCAGGCTCGCAGCATGGCGGTTTACGCCATGCTGATGGCTGAATCGGCCGATCCTGTAGAGCGGCAGAAAGCCATCTCCGCAGCGAAGGTTCAGATCAACCGGTCAGCACGCTTCATCGGCCAGCAGGCGATCCAGCTCCATGGCGGCATCGGCATGACGACGGAGTATCAAGCCGGCCACTATTTTAAACGCCTGACCATGATCGAGACACAGCTTGGCGATACGGATTACCATGCGACCCGCCTAGAAGCCGCAGAGTAGAACTTACCGTTCGAAACGGGACATCCTCTTCGAAGGAAAAAGCCGATGGCACAGGATCCGGCCTCCATCCAGGAGCTCCAGTCACATGCAGTCCTTGAATTCGATCATCCGGCCAGCATGGTCCGGTATGTTGGGAAGAAGCTCGGAACAAGCGCCTGGCATGTGATCGACCAGACCATGGTGGATGAATTCGCCCGTGTTACGGGCGACGACCAATGGATCCATGTCGACATCGAGCGCGCCAAGCGCGAGCTGCCTCAAGGCTCCACCATTGCACACGGTTTTCTGCTGCTCTCCCTGGTCGCTACATGGATGCAAGAAATCTACCGTATCCAGGGCGCGACGCGATCGATCAATTACGGATTCGATCATCTCCGGTTTCTCAGCCCGGTTCCTGTTGGATCCCGGGTCAGATTGCACCAGACACTCAAGAATGCGGAAATCATCAAAGGTGGCGTACGCCTATTGATCGAGTGCGGCATCGAAATTGAAAATTCACAAAAGCCCGCATTGGTGGCTCAGCACATCACATTAGCACTGGAAAGTTAGTTCCGGGGGCAGCTATAGATGTCAGCGATATTCGATGAACATTGGCTAAACGTTCTAAAATAACGAAGGCATTTCCATTATGGCTTCTCCCCTCACGTTCGTCCACGACATCGATGTTGATGTGGTGTGTGTCGGAGCCGGACTGGGAGGCTTGGCGGCAGCGATTCGAGCGCACGACCTCGGACTGTCCGTCCTTCTGCTTGAAAGTTCGTCTTATGTCGGTGGCGGAGCGGCCTATAGCGGCGGCCTGTATTGGCTGCCGGGTCTCAGCGACGGCGATACGCTCGAAGTTGCGAACGAGTACCTGAGCTATGTCGAGGGCGAGCGGGCTGTCGGCGGCAGGAACAACCGTGCTCGGCTCCTTGCCTTCATGTCCGAAGCGGCCCGCTATTATATGTCGGTCGGCGTCAATCTCGATGTGGTCCCAGGCAATCCGGATGTCTTCTACCCTGATGCGCCCGGCTCGACAGCCTCTGGGCGGATGTTCGAAAGCGCCATTGCCGGACCGATACTGGGCGAATGGCGTAGCAAGCTCATGCCGAGCCCGCATTATCGCATAGGGTTGCGCCATCGCGAATTATACGACGATACGCTCTCCAAAGATGAGAAGCAGAAGATGTTCGCATTGCGCGAGGATCAAGACTTTCTCACCATGGGTTTGGGCTTGGCCGGAGCATTCGCGCATGCCGYGCTCGTCCAACGCCGGATCTTGTGCTGGACGGATCATCGCGCTGTCCGTCTCCTCTCGTCTGAGGGCAGAGTCGTCGGCGTTGAAGCCTCCGCCCCGGAAGGTGGACGTGTTCGCGTGCGCGCCCGTCGCGGCGTTATGCTGGCGACGGGCGGTTACGGCTGGTCGCCAGATGCAGCCGACATGGAAGGGCTTCCCGATTTCGAGGAAGCCGGCCCGCCTTCGATTGCCGGCGATCATCTGTCGCTCGCAGCATCCCATGGCGCCGCAATCATGCGTGGCGGCGGCCCGCAATTTTCCATGGGTGCGATCATCAACCCTGAAGATCATCATCCCGGCAGCGTCGAACCCGTCTGCCGGCAGCTCTTCGATGTGATGGGCATGCCGCATACGTTGGTGGTCAACCGGAATGGCGTCCGGTTCGGCGACGAGAGCTATTATGTCGGCATCAACGAAGCCCTGCGAAGCTGGGATGCGCGGGCGAAGAAGTGGATCAACTTCCCATGTTTCCTGATCCTCGACGATCAATTCCGCCGATCCTATCCTCTGGCGGGATTGCCGGCAGGATCCGACTATCCATCGAACATCGTACGTGCCGATGATCTGACGACGCTTGCGAACCTGCTTGGGATCGACGCCACTGCGCTGACGGAGACGATTGACCGTTTCAATGACAATGCCGAGCGCGGCCTCGATCCCGATTTCGGACGAGGCAGCCTCCCATTCGTGCGGCGACGCTATGGCGATCCGGATCATCATCCGAACGCCAATCTCGGCCCTGTCAGCCAACCGCCATTTTATGGCGTGCCGCTGCATCTGCTCGGCACAGGAATGTGCACCTTCGGCATCAGCACGGATGAGGAAGGCCGTGTTCTGAGACATGACGGCACATCCGTGCCCGGCCTGTTCGCGACTGGAAACGCGGCCGCGACGAGCGAATTCCGCGGATACGTCACGGGCTATGCCAACAGCCGCAACTTCGCCATGGCCTATGCTGCTATGAACGCGGCCGCCGGCTAGAGCCTCGGACCCAAAAG